>JACQEY010000108.1 GCA_016200355.1 Nitrospirota bacterium | reverse complement strand
GTCATCGCTTCCGTATGATCGATCACGAGATGCCCGCCGGACTTGAGCCAAACTTTGCGGCTGAGAGCCCGCGCCATCTCCTGCTCCACCCCCAGATGATCGAAGAGACTTTCATCTTTATCATACAAATGAATGCGTGACGTTTGCTCCGGAGAAAATCGCTGCACAAAGTCTCGTACCGCCTGATATTCCTCACGCGAGTCGATCCATAACCGATCGACTTTCTTCCCAAAGAGATCACGCACAACGCGAAAACTCAGGCTCAGGTCGGCGTGGAGCAATGCCGGCGCCCCCTTCTGTTCGCGCTTCGCCAAGATGTCCTGCCAGAGCACGTGCAAAAAGTCGACATCGGATCGCAGTTCGTCTTCTTTGACCCCTTCGCTCACCGTACGGACAATGTATCCGCAGCCCGGTTGCCGCACCCGCTTCATAATGTCCTTGAGTCGCGCCCGTTCCTCGTCTCGGGCAATGCGGCGGGACACACCGATATGTTCCACGTTGGGCATGAACACGAGATATCGGCCAGGGAGCGAAACATAGGTCGTGACCCGCGAGCCTTTCGTGCCGATAGGCCCTTTGGAAATCTGCACCATCAACTCTTGCCCCTCACTCAACAACTGTTCAATCGGCTTGGAGCTTTGGCGCCGAGGGCCCAGCATATCTCCATCCTTATCGGCATCCTTGTCGTCCTCATCTGCATCGACGAGCGTGTCACCCGGCTCGGAGTCCAACGACAAATCCGACACATGCATGAAGGCTGCCTTCGCAAGACCGATATCCACAAATGCAGCCTGCATGCCGGGCAGCACTTTCGCCACTTTTCCTTTATAAATGTTCCCGACAAAGTCCTTGTGCTTCGCACGATCCCCAAAAAGATCCGTCACGACTCCGCCGTCCAGCACCGCGACACGAGTTTCCTCGCGTGCGACTGTAATCGCAATTTCTACTCCCATACCCACTCCTTCCATTCAGTAGAACCGTCACACTGATGTGCAGGACAAACGCGGGAAATCCCCAGGTTTCGGCCTCCACTCGACAACTTGTTGATCAGACGGTTCCTACCCTAATTTGAACCTCTTGCCTCGATCCCGATTCATTCGAGACCGTGCGATGACCCTACTCGCTAAAAGAAACTTAATCGACGGCGTTTGACGTTCAAAAGCAGCCCCAGCGACGCCATCGTCATAATCGTCGCACTCCCGCCGTAACTCATGAGAGGGAGGGGAATTCCCACGATGGGGAACATACCCGCCGTCATGCCGATATTGATCACGACGCAAAAAGACAACATGCAAAGGATGCCGACCGCCAGCAGCGCTCCAAGCTGATCCTTCGCGCGAGCCACAATTTCTAACGACAGCCAGATCAACCCGACAAACAACAGCAAGAGAACCAGCACTCCGAGAAACCCCCATTCCTCCGCAAACACCGAAAAGACAAAGTCGGTATGCCCCTCAGGCAAGAACTTCAATTGGCTTTGCGTCCCTCCATAGAGCCCCTTCCCCGTCAACTCTCCCGCTCCGATGGCAATCCGCGACTGGAGAGCATGATATCCCTTGCCTCCAGGATCGTAAACCGGGTCGACAAACGTCATAATGCGCTGCCGCTGATAATCATGCAATGACCCCCACATCATCTCCCAGGCGAAGGGAAACAGCATCAACGAAAACAGGAGAATGACACCCACCGCCTTCGACCGCATGCCCACCATCAGCAACATCGCGGCATAGACCGCCAAAAAGCTCAAGCCGCTCCCGAGATCAGGCTGCTTCAGGATCAGGAGCAGCCCTGGCAACACCAACAGCCCTGGGAGCACCACTCGTTGGAGCCAGCCTATCCGCGGCGCCTGCGAATAGTAGTGCGCCAAGGTCAAAATGAGGATCAGCTTTGCGAATTCCGACGGCTGGAACGCAAATGGTCCCATCGGAATCCACCGTTGCGCCCCTCGGCTGCTCTTGCCCTCGAACAGTACGACGGCCAGTAAGATTAAGATAATCGCATAGGCAGGATACGCTAACCGCGCGATACGATGATAGTCCGAGAGCCACATAACAAGAAACGCGATCGTACCTAGCAGAATCCACACGATCTGTTTGGCATAAAACGGGTAAGCAACCCCTTGGTCATGCGTCACGCTATAAATCGACAGGACGCCGATCCCCAGGATGGCAAAGATCAGTCCGATAAAACGGAAATCGAAATTGTCGAAGCCCCGGCTCATGAACACCCGATCGATCATCTCGTTCCCTGTCCTCCGGCGTCCCCTATCCGCGCGACAGTACCATCCTTCACACCAGAAGGAGCGGGGAGATTCAATTTCACATAGGTCTCGATCAGCTCTTTGGCAAGAGGCGCCGAGGCAGAACCCCCATGGCCCAGATGTTCTCCCAATACTGCAACGGCGATGGTGGGCGCATCAACCGGAGCAAATGCGACAAACCAGGCATGATCGCGGAACTTCTTCGGAATATCTTTCTCTGGACCGGTGCGCAATGCCGTCATCTGAGCTGTGCCGGTTTTCCCGGCGATCGTCACCAGCGCCGACTGCGCCTTCGTGCCTGTCCCCTCTTTAACCACCCCCGCCAACGCCTCTTTAATCACCGGTAAAATTCCAGGCCTCAGATTCAACGTGCGCTTGGGAACCGCAGACCGTTGTTGTAGCTCTCCGGTTGCTCGATCCATCACAGCCTGGACCAATCGCGGACGGAACATGACGCCGTCGTTTGCAACAGTGCCAATCAAGCTCGCCATCTGCAGCGGGGTCACATTCACGTAGCCTTGTCCGATCGATGCCGAAATCGTTTCGCCTGGCAGCCAGGACTCATTCTTAGCCTTCTTTTTCCAAGCCTCGGAAGGTACAATCCCAACTCTTTCAGACGGCAGCTCAATTCCCGTCTCCTCTCCCAACCCAAACTGATGGGCAAAGGAGGCCATCGTCTCAATCCCCATCCGCTGCCCAACGGTATAGAAATAGACGTCGCACGAGTGTACCAGCGCATGCCGGAGATCCACCGAGCCATGCCCACCAGCTTTCCAATCATGATACAGGCGGCGACCGAACTGATACCCTCCATTGCAGTAGATAGATGTCGACGGCGTCACGGTCTTGGTTTCCAACGCTGCGGCAGCCATCATCACTTTGAAGACCGACCCAGGCGGGTACTGCCCTTGCGAAGCTCGATTGTTCAAGGGGCGCCCCTCGTCTTGCACGATCTCGGCCCATTGTTTCGGCGTGAGTTCCCGCGAGAGAATGTTCGGATCGAAACCCGGACGGCTGGCCATGGCCAGCACATCGCCTGTCCTCGGATCAAGCGCGACGATTGCGCCAGATTCCTCCCCCAATAGGTTCTCAGCCACTTTTTGCAGCCGCGCATCGATCGTAAGGTATAAGTTGTCCCCTGCATGGGGCTGCTCCACAACTACGGTTCGTTTCTCATGGCCCACCGCATCGACTTCGATGCTTTTCTGCCCAGCCTGACCGCGCACGAGCCGGTCAAAAAATTTCTCCACGCCATATTGCCCGACAATGCTGCCCTGGTGCAGATCGGCAAATTCAGGTTTCTCTAACTGCTCGGGCGACACTTCGCCGACATAACCCAACAGATGCGACGCCGTTATTCCGCCAGGATAGTTCCGTTGCGATTCGACTTGCACCATTACCCCAGGCAAGTCCAGCCGGTGAGACTCGATCAACGTCGCTTCTCGAAGGGTTAAGCGATCCTTCACCTTGCGCGGCAGTTGTTTACTACCGCGAGCTGTGAGCTTCTTCCTCACGAGCACCGCATCTAGCCCCAGGAGATTGCTGAGTTGATCGATGAGCAGATCGCGGTCTTTGACGTCTTCGAGCGAAACATAGAGGGTGAAGCTGGGAACATTATTCGCCAACAACACCCCGTTGCGATCATAGATGAGCCCCCGAGCCGGCTCCATGATGACAGAGCGCGTCCGATTGTTCTCCGAAAGATCGCGGTAGTAGGGGCCCTCACGAATCTGCAAGTTCCAGAGCTGCAGCCCCAGTAACGCCACGACGAGCAACAAGCCGACGCGGAGGATGATCAGTCGGCGTTGAAGTTCCCCAAGCTCAGAATCGTGCAGACCAGCTGTTGCCATGCGTCACAATCAATATTTCACCACGCCCATAACAGACCTGTTACTCAGTCCTCAGTCGGTTGAGATCAAACCGTCGAGAGAGGAGCCAATAGAACCCCGCCCCCATCACCCCATCGAAACATGCCTGTGGAAAGACAATGGATTGGACCATCCACCACATCTGAGACACATCGGAGCCCTTAAAACTCATCGTGGCAAGCAGCCCGCTCGCCAACGATACCAGCAGTAATCCTGCACCCAGTGAAATCGAGGTCACCTGCGATACCTGTCGCCCCAGGAATCCTGCCAAGAGGCCAACGCCCCCGTTCGTGAGAAGACTCAGCCAAAGTTCGCCGGCTGAGAACAGACTCAGGACCCATCCAATTGCGAGTCCCATGAGAAGGCCTTCCAGTTCAGCGGCAAAAAGCCCGACAAGTGCGGCGGCCACAAGCCCCAAATCAGGCTTGATATTCCATACGCTCAGATGTGGCAGCAGCGTCGTCTGCAAGGGAACGAGCAGCAGTACGAGAATCAGATAGAAGAGAAATTTCATGGTACTGACTTCTCGATCAGATCCACTCCCGCCCCAGCCTTCGTGGACTGTCCATACGACGTCTGAATTACCAACACTTCCTCCACACGACCGACATCGACCTCCGGCATGAGTTCGGCAGACTGGAAGAGGGCGCCTTCCTGTTTATCGATACTCGTAATCGTACCGATCACAAGTCCTCGGGGGAAATCTCCGATAAGGCCCGAGGTCACGACCCGATCACCGTCTCGGAGCGTCGACAACAACGGAATATACTTCAGCTGGGCCAACCCTTGTTGAGTCCCTTGCACAATCCCTTCATCTCTCGTCCGCTGAATGAGACCCGCGATGGCGTTGTTCGGATCAGTCACCAAGAGTACTACCGAAGATGCTCCTGTCGTTTTCACAACACGCCCGACGACACCCGCCGGCGTGACCACTCCCATGTCCGGCTTGATCCCATCGCTCTCGCCCTTATTGAGAATAATGGCACGATACCGATTTGTGGCATCACGACCGATGACTTGCGCAGCTATCATCGTAGGAAGCGCCTGTTCCTTAAAATGCAGCAAGGCCGTCAATCGTTCTGTTGCGGCAGCTGATTCGCGCAACTGGCTATGTTGCCCGCGCAGCCACTCAATTTCTTTCCGCAGTTGTTGGTTCTCTTCCTGTACCCCTTGCAACACCACGTACCGCTCCCACCGATCAGCAATGCCGGCATCGATGGACGCAATGGCTTCGAGGGGAATACGCACAGCGTATCCGACTGGCCCACCCAGATACTGCAAGAGTCCTTGGATTTGACTGGGAAACAGAAAAAGGGCCACCAGCAGGAGGGCGAAGCAGGCGAGCGCAATACGTCTGGCACCGTAGGGAGAACTAGAGTGAGCCATCCACATAAAGGGAATTCGGGATGGAACCTATCGGTAGGTATTGGCCTGGGACATCACCGACACTTTGGCGAGCAGATCCAACTCATCGAGGATTTTTCCGACCCCCAAGACGACGGAAGTCAGGGGATCATCCACGGTGATGATCGGCAAATTCGTCTCCTCACGAAAGCGAGTATCCATACCCTTCAACAAAGAGCCCCCGCCCGTGAGTACGACGCCACGATCGATAATGTCGCCCGCCAACTCAGGCGGGGTATTCTCCAGTGCCACTTTAATCGCGTTGACGATTGTTCCGATCGGCTCCTGCAGCGCTTCCCGGACCTCTGCGTCAT
This sequence comes from Nitrospirota bacterium, assembly GCA_016200355.1. Classification (GTDB taxonomy): domain Bacteria; phylum Nitrospirota; class Nitrospiria; order Nitrospirales; family Nitrospiraceae; genus Palsa-1315. The sequence continues at coordinate 21,247 of JACQEY010000108.1, read as the reverse complement.
CCACCACCAACGTGCGGGGGATGCCGGAAATCAAGTCGCGCCCCTTGATCATCATGGTCTTACGTTCCTCAAAGGGATAGGCGGATCCGATTTCGAACTTGATCCGCTCCGCCATATGCTCACCGATGAGGAGATTATACTTCTTTTTGATGTAATTCATGATCGCATCGTCCATGCGATCGCCTGCGACCTTAACGGACTCGCTATAGACGATTCCGCCGAGCGAAATGACAGCAATATCGGTCGTGCCGCCACCGATATCGACCACCATGTTGCCTGAGGGTTCGGTAATCGGTAGACCGGCGCCAATGGCTGCGGCCACCGGCTCTTCGATCAGATACACTTCTCGGGCACCGGCCAATTCAGCCGAGTCTCGGACTGCCCGCTGCTCCACTTGCGTAATGCGCGACGGCACACCAATGATGATGCGCGGACGCACGAACGCGCTGCGGTTGTGCGCTTTCTGAATGAACCGCTTCAACATCTGCTCTGCCATTTCGAAGTCGGCGATCACGCCTTCTTTCATGGGCCGTACCGCAATGATGTTGCCCGGCGTGCGGCCCAACATTCTCTTCGCTTCCGTGCCGACTGCAAGCACTCGTTCGGTCTTTTTCTCAACCGCCACAACCGAGGGTTCGTTGAGCACGATCCCTTTCCCATGCACATATACGAGGGTCGACGCCGTCCCTAGGTCAATGGCCAGGTCGTTTGAGAACCATCCGAAAATATCGCTCCCAAAGCCCACGATTGCTCTCCCTTCCCCTCAAACTCCGACAGCGTACTCAGTCAGGCGACGCCAGACGACCACTATCCAACACCTGGGTGCCGGCCACTTCGTCACCAAGACGCCGCCCCTGTTCGTTCCCGATAATCAATACCGCTTCGAACGCAATGATTGCTGCCGACACAAGCCATCCCACATACGGAACGGCGAAAGCTGCCTGAGCCACTGCAAAGGGCAGATTACGGATAATGGATTCCCGAAACCCTGCTGCCTCGCGCCGGTCTGGAAGCACCGTCTGAAGGCCGATCAACCGTTTACCGATGCTGCGTCCCCCAGCAAACCCATCAGCAATCAGTATATACGCCAATCCTCCAAGAAAACCTACCGGCATGAACACTTGACTAGCTGCCGCGACGATGAGCAGATCGATCAGCTTGGCGATACCACGATTCAGAACCTGCGCCTTGGGATAAGTCCCGGCACCGATTGAATGAACCCCTCTGACCTCCTCTGACAAGGGATCTCCTTACAATTAGTGGCAAAGTATAACAAATTGGATTACCTAGCACAAACAAAGACCATTCTTCGACAGGTCAGGCTTTGTGGGTGATACTTCTCATCTTCACGAACTGACAACTCTACTCGATCCCGATCTCGAGGTTTTTGGAAAAGGTCGTCTCTTGCCTTTGGGCAAATCCCTGAGTAGAATTCGTCCATACAAATTTTCCGAAAGGTCGTCATGCTTAAATTGATGCGTGAAGCGTCACACAGCTATCCCTGGCTCCTCAAGTCCATCATGGGAATCATCGCCATCGCCTTCGTCATCACCATGGGCTGGTGGGGCTTCGGCGAACAAACCGGCTCCGTCGTCGCCTCAGTCGGAGAATTCACCGTGTCCCGCGATGAGTTCCGACGCGCCTATGAGAACACCTATCGATTCTATAAGGACAAAGTCCCCGGAGAATTCAAAGACGAAACGATCAAGCAATTAGTAGTGGATCAACTCGTCGACAATAGAACCTGGCTCATTGCGGCAAAAAACATGGGCCTCACCGTGGCTGACGCCGATCTGCGTGAAGTCATCATGCAGATCCAGGATTTTCAAAAGAACGGCACATTCGATCCGGAAGTCTACCAACGACTCCTGGCAGCGAATCATCTGACACCCGCAATATTCGAAGCGATGGAAGCGAAAGAAGTACTGAGCAATAAAGCCCGGATGATCATCCGCGACGCCGTGGCCCTTACCCCTGCCGAGCTTGCCGAGGCGCAAGCTCTTACGCTACGGCAAACGGAATCAGACCCGGCGAAGGCCGCCGCAGGGAAAGACCGAGCCGTGCAGGACGTCCTCTTTCAAAAACAGCAACGCGCGCTAATGGCCTACATCGAATCGCTCAAAACAACCATCCCCATCAAGATCAACCGCGAGTTGCTCTAGCCCCCTCATCAGAAGTCATCGAGACATAACATCTCAGGCAATCTTCGTCCGGGGCTTTCGGACTTGAGGACTTTCAGACTCTGTCAGAGAATCAACATCGCATCGCCATAACTATAGAAACGGTACCGTTCGCGAACCGCTTCTGCATAGGCCTGTCGAAGACATTCGGTCCCGGCCAATGCAGAGACCAACATCAGCAACGTGGTACGTGGCAAGTGAAAATTCGTGAGGAGGGCATCGACTATCTTGAATGAAAACCCTGGTGCCACAAACATATCCGTCTCTCCACGATAGGGCCGGATCTGGCCGTCCGCGCAAGCCGCAGTTTCGAGTGCGCGTACGACAGTGGTCCCAACAGCGACAATTCGTCTCCCTGTTGCTCGCACCTGCTCGATGGCACGCACCGCCTCCTCTCCGACCTCGATCCATTCTGCGCCCATCCGATGGTCTTCGATCTGATCGACCGTCACCGGTTTGAAGGTGCCAACGCCAACATGGAGCGTGACGGTTGTGAGACTGATCCCTCGCTGTTGCAGCCGTGCCAGCAGCTCCGAGGTGAAATGAAGCCCGGCAGTCGGTGCCGCAATTGCACCCTCATGCTGCGCAAACAGAGTCTGGTACCATTCGCGATCCTGATCGGTCGGTGCCCGTTTCATGTAGGGTGGAAGTGGCATTCGACCATGTTGCCCCAACCATTCAGACAACGGAATCGGACACTCGACCCGCACCGTCGTTCTGGTCGCACCACGCTCAACCACCACCGCAACGGCCTCTGCACCCATCTCAATAATCTGTCCGGGCCGAAATGTTCCCTTGATCAGCACGTCCCAGATCGCATCGCCGAGATCCTTCACAAAGAGAATTTCGACCTCCGCACCGGAAGGGCGCTTCAATCCGGCCACGCGCGCGGCCAATACCTTTGTGTCGTTGGCCACGAGGAGATCGCCAGGCTGAAGAAGATCGGGCAACTCGTCGACCCGGTGATGGGCAAGCGAGCGGTCGACACGCTGCAGCGCGAGCAGCCTGGCGTGATCGCGCGGGAGGGTTGGGTGAGCGGCAATCAGCGAGGAATCAAACGGAAAATCGAATTCTGAGAGCTGCATCAGAAAGACGGCGGGGTCGGAGCTTTAGTCAGCATCATATTCTGCAATTCAGTCCCTGGATAATAATACTGAAGAATCGTGGAGAAGGGATAGCCCAATTCAGCCAGTTCCTTTGCACCCCATTGGCACATGCCGACGGCGTGGCCCGCGCCAAAACCAGAAAGCACCACATCTCGGCCGATCGATTCGATGGCAAACTGCGTGCTGGGGATGATGGTGTAGCCGACGGCTTTCCGTAACTCCTCTCCGCGAATAACCAACTCTCCACCAGAGTGGAGAATACGGAGCTTCGCGACTCGCCCCCCACGGCTGAACGACAAAGACGTCATCGTTGCGATGGTACCAACGGAAAACCCCTGCTGCCGCAAATTCTGCTCGAGGGTGTCGAGTTTGAAGGAGGACCTCCATTGATAGTAAGGCGACATGAGGTCGAAGGGGCACTCCACGCCCTTGAGATAGGGATAGTCTTTCGACCACACATTTATGGCATCTTCCGTCAGTCCGGCAGCCGTCGATGAGAATGCTGCGTAGATCGGCGCACCCTGGTAGGTCACGACCAGCCCACGCGTTTCTTCGACCGCGCGAAGAATTCCGGCATCCACCCCCTGCCTCCCGCGATAGACCTGGTCTTGCACCGTAGCCGCTACGTCAAACTCCCGCGTAGCGCTCAGCATCTGTTGATAGAGTGCATAGGTCCTGGCTGCAACCGCCTGTGCTTTCAACATCTCCGGATGCCAGGTTGAACTGACCTCGGCGGGAACCACCCCTTTGACGTATTCCTCGACATCTACCCGATTAATGACCAGAAACCCCTTACCTCTTCGCACGAGATGGACAACACCGCTCACCGAGATCTCTGTGCCGGAGTCACCCGATGACACCGCCGCCCCGTTGGGCTTCCGAGAAAGCCGTGGGAAAGTCAGTGTGAGGCCTTGCTCTCCACCCTGCAGCGTCAACTGATCCGTCTGCATGCGGGCGCCATTCAGCAGAAACCCTCCTTCAGCGGCTGCGACTTGGACCGACGCGCCCAGAGCCTGACCACGGCCTTTTGCATCCGTCACCCACAACGGACTGTCTGCACGGATTTCAAGCTGTGGCAGGTCGGTCGACAGCAAAACTCGGATCGACTGTGCCGCTTCGGCTCCCGAGGACAGGCTGAGTAGGCATGCTCCCGCCACGATGGTTCGATACACGAGGCCCCTCAATTGCTTCACCGGCGAAAAATCCATGTTATCAAATAGAATACCAGACTTAAGATGATGCTCAGGAGCAGGCTGGTTGCGAGCGGAAATGAGAAGCTAAAGTTATCTCGTCGAATGGAGATGTCGCCGGGAAGCTTGCCGAACCATCCCAGGAGATTCCCGATTCCTGGAACGCGGTCAGCGATCAGCAACAACAAGCCGACCAACACCACGCATAGCCCGACTCCGATGAAGACCTTGCCTAGATGTCCCCATTCAGCCATCAGCCTTGAGCTAAATGTTCTGCGATTTGTATCGCATTGAGCGCGGCCCCTTTGCGCAAATTATCCGCTACCACCCACAGATTGAGACCGTTGGCGATCGATTCATCTTCGCGAACGCGGCCAACATAGACCTCGTCCTTCCCGGCCACCTCCAACGGCATGGGATAGATCTTGTGTGCCGGATCGTCATAGAGCAGCACGCCGGGCGCGGTGGAGAGAATGGCGCGGGCATCGTTGGCCGATAGCTTTCGCTCAGTCTCAATATTAACCGCTTCCGAATGTCCGACATACACCGGAACCCGCACGGTCGTCGCTGTCACATGAATCGACTGGTCGCCCATGATCTTCCTTGTCTCATGGACCATCTTCATTTCTTCCTTCGTGTACCCTGACGGCAGAAAGTCGTCGATCTGCGGCAAGCAATTGAAAGCGATCTGATAGGGATAGACCTTGGGACTCGCCGACTTGAAGCTCAACAGATCTTGGCATTCCGTCATCAGCTCATCCATGGCATCTTTCCCCGTGCCAGAGACCGATTGAAAGGTCGTGACGACAATCCGCTTGATCCTGGCCTCATCATGCAGGGGTTTCAGCGCCACGACCATTTGAATCGTAGAACAATTCGGATTGGCGATGATACCCTTGTGCCGTTGAATGTCATGCGCGTTTACCTCCGGCACCACAAGCGGCACGTCAGGGGTCATCCTCCAAGCAGCACTATTATCGATCACTACCGCACCGGCCTTCACCGCGATCGGTGCGAACTCTCGACTGAGATCCGCCCCGGCAGAAAACAGTGCGATGTCCACTCCAGCAAACGAGTCCTTCGTCAACACCTCGACAAGAACCTCGTTTCCTTCAAATGTCACCGTACCGCCGGCCGACCGAGTCGATGCGAGCGGCACCAGGCGTGCGACGGGAAACTTTCGCTCCTCGAGCACCTCGATCATTTCGGTGCCGACTGCCCCAGTCGCACCGACAACCGCTACGACATACCCAGATTGTTTTTTCACCATGAGCCTCGATCCTACCTACTGCGCGATCTCGCGAATGCGATGATTGAACGTATCGGCCACGAGCACATGCCCTGCACGATCCAGCACGATGCCAAATGGGTAACTCAAGCCGGCTTCGAGGGCCGCGCCTCCATCGCCCCCATAGTCGGCCACACCCACGCCGGCAATGCGCTCAATACGCCCAGTGATTCGGTCCCATCGCCGCACCAGATGATTGTCCGAATCAGTCACGTAGAGATTCCCCTCTTCATCCAACGCAATTCCTGATGGCCGGGAGAGACTATTACTAGACGGTTCATCCGGCCCCTGGTACCGATACTCACCGCCGTCGCCTACCACAGTTCGTATGAAACCAGTGACAGGATCGATAGCACGGATCCTTCCATTGAAGCTATCGGCAATGAATAGCGTGCCATCTGATGCCAGCGCCAATCCGCTGGGACCGGCCAGCCCGGTTTCTGTCGCAGCCACACCGTCTCCATTATACACAGCCGTTCCTGTCCCTGCGACCGTACAAATCACTCCGGTGGCCAAATCCACCGCCCTCACGCGGTTGTTGTTCTGATCGGCAATATAGAGGATTCCTCGCTCGCTCAATGCTAAAGCAGCCGGTTCGTTCAACCCGGCCTCCACGGCTAATCCTCCGTCACCAAAGTCCCGAGGCCGACCCAGGCCTGCGACTGTTGTGATCACCCCGGTCACCGCATCCACGCGCCGCACCCGATGGTTTAGCGTATCCGCAATGTAACAATGCCCTGCCCGATCGACCACCACTGCCGTGGGAAAATTCAGCAGAGCCTGATCAGCAGGGCCACCGTCGCCGCTGAAGCGTGTAACCGGTGCTGTACCGGTCGCAATGTAACGCACAGTCCCACTCAGGTCCGTCTGTTGGGTAACAGCATGCAAATTGACGCTGCCACTCTCGGCAAAAGGATCACCATCCACTTCCTTAGCAGCCGGAATGGGCGAAACGGGTTTCGCTCCTGTTTCAAATGCCTGAACACGGCCCGCGACCGTCCTGATACGGTTGGTCTTCCGGTCGATCTTCCGAACGACGTGGTTCTCAGAGTCAGCGATAAAGAGATTTCCCTCTGCGTCGAGAGTGAGACTCTTCGGCTCATTCAGGCGAACCGCACAGGCCGCAGCTCCATCACCGGACCAGCCTGAGTCTCCGGTACCGGCAACGGTCTGGATCAATCGAGTTTTGAGATCTATCTTCATCTCCATCGAGAGTCTTGCTTAACTCAGATTTCGCCGAATGGCCTCGCCCATTTCTGTCGTACTGACCAGCCGAGTACCCGGACTATGAATATCTTTCGTGCGATAGCCGAGATCCAGAGTCTTCATGATCGCTTGCTCGATGGCAGCTGCTTCCTTGTCCAACTTGAATCCATAAGACAGCATCATCGCCGCCGAGGCAATTGTCGCAATGGGATTCGCCACATTCTTCCCTGCAATGTCCGGCGCGCTGCCGTGAATCGGCTCGAATAGTCCGACCTGGGCACCAATGCTGGCCGACGGCAACATGCCAATTGATCCGGTCAACATCGCGGCTTCGTCGCTCAGAATATCACCAAATATATTGTTACAGAGCATCACATCGAACTGCCGCGGGTTGCGCACGAGTTGCATCGCCGCATTGTCGACATAGATGTGACTCAACTCTACATCTCGGTAATCCTTGTGAACGTCGGTGACTACACGACGCCACAGTTCGGATGACTCCAGCACGTTCGCTTTGTCGACGGACATCACTTTTTTTCGGCGTTTTCTTGCTGACTCGAACGCGACTTTCGCAATGCGCTGGATTTCTTCAGTGGTATAGACCTCGGTGTTGACACCCCGCTCACTCCCGTTCGGCAGCTTCTCGATCCCTTTTGGTTTCCCGAAGTAGATGCCGCCGGTCAGTTCCCGGATGACGAGGATATCGATCCCTTCGATCACGTCACGTTTCAGCGTAGAGGCATCGGCCAACATCGGATACAACTTCGCCGGCCGTAAGTTCGCGTACAGGCCTAGTTGCTCGCGCAATCCCAACAGCGCGCGTTCTGGACGCAGGCTATACTCCAACCCCTCCCACTTAGGGCCGCCGACGGCTCCGAGTAAGACGGCATCGCTCTGTTTGGCCAAGGTCAGCGTCTCCTGAGGGAGCGGGACGCCTACTTTGTCGATGGCCTGCCCGCCGACATCACCGGACAGAAACTCAAATGTGTGCTGGAACTTCTCGGCCACAGCTTTCAGCATCTTCACGGCCTCAGGAACGATCTCCCGGCCTACTCCATCACCAGCTAGTACGGCAATTGTCGCTTTCACAGACCACTCTCCCTCTTTGTGAGATATGACCCACAAGCTCTACTCCAGAATTTCCTCATCCTCTAGTCGCCAGGCAGGATCGACCAAGCAGAGAAACTCGACGGCGGTGGGTCCTCTATTCTCCAGAGACTGTTTGCCTCCTGGCGGCACATAGATAACGGAGCCTGGCCCCACCTCGACGACCGAGTCGTCTATGGCCATTCGTCCCCGGCCAGCGATAATGTAGTAGACCTCTGAGGAGGTCAACCTGTGCCATTTGGACCGAGCGCCGGGAGCCAAGGTCCCGTGCGCCATACTATACCCAAACCCGAGCGTTTGTTTCCCAGGATGCAGCAGCTCTCGCAGGAGAGTATGGTCGCCGGCCAGAAATTCCGGCTGATCTGCCAGCATGACGTGAACCACGGCGACCTCACATCCAACAATATAGGATAGGTCCGGTCTCATGCCGGAGCCGCTGACTGTATCGTGGCGACTTTCCCTAAATCAAGTTCACCTTCTGTTCGCCCTGCGCCTGTTTTCCAGCCAAGTACAACAGCTTATTCAGCGCGTTGAGATAGGCTCGCGCTGAGGCCATGATAATATCCGTATCCGCCCCATGGCCTGAGACGGTGCGCCCATCTTCTTGAACCCGGACCGAGACTTCGCCCTGGGCGTCAGTCCCGCCGGTAATCGCCTTGACGACATACATGAGAAGCGTACTCTTTGTCTGCGTAATGGCGGCAATCGTCCGATAGACCGCATCAACCGGCCCATCGCCTGTCCCAGTCTGCGAGATTGCTCGTCCGTCGATCTCGAGTTCGACCGTGGCGGTCGGCACCTGATCCGTCCCGCTAGCCACATGAAACGATTTCAAGGTGATCCGATCGGCCATTTTGGCCAACTCTTCGGAGACAATGACTTCGAGATCCTCTTCGTAAATCTCCTTCTTCTGATCAGCCAACTTCTTAAACCGCTCGAATGCATGGTTAACCTCTTCGTCCGAGAGCGTATACCCCAACTCCACCAGCCTCTGTCGAAACGCGTGGCGGCCTGAAAGCTTCCCCATGACCATCTTGCTCTCAACCAGACCAATCGTTTCCGGCCGTATGATTTCGTAAGTCGTCTTGTCCTTCAGCAGACCGTCTTGGTGAATACCGGACGTGTGGGCAAAGGCATTGGCTCCGACAATCGCTTTGTTCGGCTGCACCACCATGCCCGTGATCTTACTGACCAATCGGCTGGTCTTCGAAATCTCTTCTGTACGAATCTTCGTGTCCGCTTGATAAAAATCCTTCCTGGTCCGAAGCCCCATGACAATTTCTTCCAATGCCGTGTTCCCTGCCCGTTCGCCAATTCCGTTGATCGTGCATTCGACTTGGCCCGCCCCTTCGAACACCGCCGCCAAGCTGTTCCCCACGGCCAGGCCTAAGTCATTGTGACAATGGACAGAGATCACCGCCTTGGCACTATTTGGCACCTGTTTGCGAATGCCACCAATAAGCCGGCCGAATTCTTGTGGCACTGCATAGCCAACCGTATCAGGAATATTAATCGTCCCAGCTCCTGCGGCAATCACCGCTTCGATCACCTCATAGAGATAGGCAGGCTCGGAACGACTGGCATCAATAGGCGAAAACTCCACATCGTCCACATAGCCCCGTGCCCGTTGCACCATTTCAACCGCGCGCCGCTTCGCCTCATCGCGCGTCATTCTAAACTGGTGTTTCAAATGAATATCCGAGGTCGAGAGAAACGTATGAATGCGGACCTTCGGAGCCCCCTTCAATGCCTCCCAGGCTCGATCGATATCTTCCGGACGCGCCCGCGCCAAGCTACAAATCGTCGGCCCCTCAACTTCCTGCGCGATTCGCCGTACCGCTTCAAAATCCCCAGGCGAGCTATAGGCAAATCCTGCCTCGATGATATCGACCCCCAACCGTGCCAGCTGCTTCGCCACCATGATTTTCTCTTCCACGTTCATGCTGGCACCGGGCGACTGTTCGCCGTCCCGCAACGTCGTATCGAAAATTCGAATCATGCGTGTCATGGTTCCACCTCTTTTATCTTGTGAGATTGCTCAAAATGCCTTTTCCGCAAGGCCGCAGGGAGCGGGACGACCGAGGCGTACCGTTTCTCACCCACCCGCCCTGAGCTGCCGAGACAGCTCTTTCACCGATGGGTACGTCGCAGGGAGGCACGCGACCGAGAACGCCGCGTGAAGGTATTTTCAGCAATCTAAAAAACACAAAAGCCTCCAGCCCCTGGCCCAGGGACGGAGGCTTCAGAAGCTCCGTGGTACCACCCTGATTTAGCCATGAACAACGTACGTCGCCCACAGCCCTTCATTACGCCCTGTCACGGGGGCGAGACGGAATCCATTACTCGAGGTTCACGGATTCTGGCTCAGAGGCGAGTTCGGCGCCACACAGGCTGGTTTGCACCATTCACCAGCTCTCTCGCTGCTGTGCGTATCGCGTACTACTCCTCGTCGCAGCCATTAGCAGGATACTGAACGTCTACCGGCTTTGTCCTTGCGTGCCAAATAGTGTTTCAACCGTCTATTAGGACTTTGATTCCGTCACCGACTGCTCGGTTTTAGGCGACGAACGTTTCCCCGCCACTTTGGATAGAAGTCCGACGAGCCGCTCTGCCGGACCGAGCAAGGCATACCCGGCAAAGATGACAAATAGCATAACTTGGGGCCAGGCGGCTACGAGCATGAGCGCCAAAATTCCCCAGACGAGATACGTAATGTGCTGACCACCGCGGAACTTCATGTCTTTAAAGCTCCGATACTTGATGGTGCTCACCATCAAGAACGAAAGGGTCAGCGTAATAATCAGGACAAGGAGGGGTTTCACTTCCGTTCCAATCCTGACGCTATAGTGGTCGAAAATCACAAGCGACGCCACAACCCCTGCTGCTGCAGGAATAGCTAAGCCGGTAAAGTACTTGCCGTCCGGCACGGATGTAGTCGAATTAAACCGGGCCAACCGAACCGCACCCATCGCCACGTAAGCGAACATCACCGCCATACCGAACATGCCCTGTCCGCTCAGCGCCCAGGAATAAATCAAGAGGCCCGGAGCAACTCCGAACGACACCACGTCGGACAACGAGTCGTATTCAAAGCCGAAATGGCTGGTACTATTCGTCAACCGTGCGGACTTTCCATCGAGTATGTCGAAGATCATCGCCACCAGGATGGCGACCGCTGCGACCATGTAGTCTGCATTGAACACGGACAGCATCGAAAACACGCCACACAATAGATTCCCCGTCGTAAAAAGATTCGGAATCAAGTGCATAGCGGCTTTACGCCGCTTCCCATCCTTCCCAAATGATTGCCGAAGTCCCATGGGTTTCATGGTAATTCTCCCAGGATGGTTTCCCCGCCTTTGACCCGGTCGCCGACTGCAACTCTTACAGCCGTCCCGATAGGAAGAAACGTATCCATCCGCGACCCAAATCGAATCAAACCGAACCGTTCACCGCATACAGCCCGATCTCCCGGCGAGAGCCAACAAACGATCCGTCTGGCAATCAACCCGGCCACCTGCACACACAATACTTTTGGACCCTGCACCGTTTTAATCATCAGGGCGTTTTGCTCGTTCCTCAACGTTGCATCCGGCTTGCTGGCGACCAGAAACAAACCTGGCTGATACTGCACATCCTCAATGACCCCTTCACAGGGCACCCGGTTAATATGCACATCGAATACATTCAAGAAGATACTGATCCTGATACTTCGATCTTTGATGAATCGGGGCTCGAACTCTTCTTCGATGGCGACGACTTTCCCGTCACCGGACGCCACGACAAGACGAGAACCTTGAGGGACCACCCGGGATGGATTACGAAAGAACCAAGAGACAAAGAGCGTCAGGAGCGCCGCCCCGACTGCCACAACCATCCAGCCCAGCCATCCTGCCAGTACTGTAACGCCGACAGCGGCCCCGATGAAGGGAATTCCTTCTTTGGCAAACGGGATGCCGACGGCACGATCCGCCACAGAGTCCTCAATCCTCAGTTTTTGTTCTTGTCGACCAGTTGGTCCTTCTTCAGCCAGGGCATCATTGCGCGTAGCCGGCCCCCGACCTCTTCGATGGGATGGGCTTCGCCTTTAGCCAGCAGCGCATTGTAGACCGGACGGTTCGCTTGATTCTCCAGCACCCACTCTTTGGCGAACTGGCCTTGCTGAATTTCACCCAAGATCTTCTTCATTTCCTGTTTCGTCTGCTCCGTCACAATCCGTGGCCCGCGAGTAATATCACCGTACTTGGCCGTCGTACTGATGGAATACCGCATGTTGGCAATACCGCCCTGATAGATCAAATCCACGATCAGCTTTACTTCGTGCAGACACTCGAAATAGGCCATCTCCGGAGAGTAGCCGGCTTCCACGAGCGTCTCGTACCCGGCCTGAATGAGAGAGGTGAGTCCTCCACAGAGAACGACCTGCTCGCCGAAGAGATCCGTTTCGGTTTCTTCCCGAAAGTTTGTTTCGATCACACCAGCCCGCCCACCTCCAATCGCACTGGCATAGGCAAGGCCTATCTGCTTGGTCGTTCCACTTGGATCCTGATGAACCGCGAGCAAGCACGGCACCCCGCTGCCCTTCGTATATTCTGATCGAACAAGATGGCCCGGTCCTTTGGGAGCCACCATGAACACATTGATCGTGGGCAGTGGCACAATTTGTCCGAAATGAATGTTGAACCCGTGGCCAAACGCGAGATAGGAGCCTGGCTTCAGGTTTGGCGCGATGTCTTGCCGATAGATGGCCGCTTGGGCTTCATCAGGCGCGAGAATCATGACGACATCAGACGCCTTGACGGCATCGGCCACCGGCATGACTTTCAGTCCGCTTTGCTCCGCCTTCTTCCATGAGGCGCCTTCGCGCAACCCAATGACCACGCTCACGCCGCTCTCTTTCATGTTGAGCGCATGGGCATGCCCCTGACTGCCGTAGCCGATCACCGCAACCTTCTTGTTCCGGATCTGTTGAATATCGGCATCCTTATCGTAGTAAATCTTCATCGATCACTCCTGGGGTAATAGCCGTGTCAAGAAACCGATTGGGCATTGAGTCCGAGGTGATGCCTATTCGCGGGCAATCTTCTTGGCCTGCATGTCCGTTGACCGAATCAACTCACGGGCGACCGCAACCCGTCCGGTACGTGTGAGCTCTTTGATCCCGAGGGGCTGCAGCAGATTGATGATCGCTTCGATTTTTCGCGGGTCTCCGGTCACCTCGATCGTGTACGTCGCCGGCGTGGAATCGATGACGTTGGCCCGGAAAATATCGGCGATTCATAACGCTTCAGCCCGATCTTCCGGTCGCGTATGGACCTTGATAAGCGCCGTCTCCCGCGAGACAAAATCGCTCTCATTTAGATCCACAACCTTAATGACATCAATTAATTTGTTGAGCTGTTTCACGATCTGCTCGATGATCCGCTCGTCACCGGAGGTGACAATAGTCATCTGCGACATGGACGGATCGAGCGTCGGGGCCACAGAGAGACTTTCGATATTGAATCCGCGACCGCTGAACAGGCCTGCGATGCGAGACAATGAGCCAAACTTATTCTCGACTGTTACCGAAATAATGTGTTCCATGCCCCGCGTAAACTCCTAACGCCGTCTGGTTAAGCCGTAAGAATCGTGTCTGAGTCTTTGGGAGCCACCTGCCCCGCTCCAGACTGCTTATTTTTCAAGGCCGGCGGATCTTCTAAAATCATCTCATGATTGCAGCCGCCTGCAGGAATCATGGGATAGACGTTTTCATACGGATACGTCGGTACATCAACGATGACCGGTTTATTCACCGCAATCGCTTCTTTGAGGACAGCATCAATCTCAGATGGCTTGCTGGGCCTGAGTCCCACCGCCCCATACGCCTCCGCCAACTTGACAAAGTCCGGCGTGGTTTCCAGATAACTCGATGCATACCGTCCTTCGTAGAAGAGATCCTGCCATTGCCTGACCATCCCGTGAAATCGGTTGTTCAAAATGATGATCTTCACCGGCAGCTTATGCACCACCGCCGTCGCCATTTCCTGCATATTCATCTGGATACTGCCATCGCCTGCGATGCAAAGAACCAACCGACCGGGAAACGCCGCCTGCGCCCCCATGGCGGCGGGAAATCCGAAACCCATGGTCCCAAGTCCCCCGGATGTTAACCAGCGATTCGGCTTTGCCATCTTAAAGTATTGGGCGGCCCACATCTGGTGCTGCCCGACATCGGTCGACACGATCGGGTCCCGATCTTTCGTGAGGTCATAGAGCCGGCTAATGACATGTTGCGGCTTGATCGGCCCATCCGCCTCTTGTTGATAGGCGAGAGGATTCGCTTGTTGCCATTCGTGAATCTGATTCCACCAGGGCTTGCGCAATTCCCGTTGATCGCCGTTCACCGTGGCACGAAGGATCTGAATCAACTCACGGAGCACCATCTTACAGTCGCCGACAATCGGAATGTCGACATTGACATTTTTCCGAATCGAGGTCGGATCGATATCGATGTGGATAACCTTGGCGTGAGGGCAAAACTCGGAGACCTTTCCGGTCACGCGATCGTCAAACCGTGCCCCAATGGCCACGACAAGATCGGAATAGTGCATAGCCATATTCGCCCAATAGGTGCCGTGCATGCCCAGCATACCCAAGGACTGGGGATGCTCGCCCGGAAAAGCCCCAAGCCCCATCAATGTCATGTCGACCGGCATATGAGTCAGTTCAGCCAACTCCTGCAATTCTTGCGACGCACCGGAGAAAATGACACCGCCACCGACATACAGTACCGGCTTCTTTGCCTTCGACATCGCCTCGGCTGCTTGCTTGATCTGCCACTTATTCCCTTCATACACTGGGTTATAGCTACGGATAGAGATGGAACTCGGATAGACAAATTCCGCCTTCTCCATGGATACGTCTTTCGGAATATCCACCAACACAGGACCTGGACGCCCCGTCGTCGCAATGTAGAAAGCCTCTTTGATCGTCATCGCCAGATCTTTTACGTCTTTCACCAGGAAGTTGTATTTGGTGCAGGGACGACTCAGCCCCACATTATCCGCTTCCTGGAACGCATCATTCCCAATCAAGCTGGTGGGAACTTGTCCGCTAAAACAGACCAGCGGAACGGAATCCATATAGGCATCCGCCAACGCCGTGATCACGTTCGTCATACCCGGTCCGGAGGTCACAAGGCACACCCCGGCTTTACCGGTCGCCTTGGCATAGCCTTCCGCCATATGACCCGCTCCCTGCTCATGGCGAGTCAGGACTACTTCAATATCCTTCTGCTGATGAAGCATGTCGAAAATCTTCAGAACGACACCACCAGGAAGTGCAAAAATCGTCTTGACGCCTTCCCGTTTGAGACATTCGATGAGGATCTCAGCACCTGTGAGCTTCATGACAGAACCTCCCTCCCGCCGCCAGTGAGAACCAGGCAGAGGAGTCAGCACAAAATAGGCACGCTACAGCCCGTCCAGTTTAGACGAGACACAACCCCACATGATTGTTCAGAACATTCTGAAAAATCAGGGAGAAAGAGAAAGATGGTTGATCCTATCACCACGCGTTTCTATGCGTCAATAGTAGGGCCAGTCTGAGAGCCTCCTTCCTGACAGTCTACCTCCCCACATGATATCTTCTGCACTCCAACTCATTGGCTCGGATCGCGCCTCCATGAGCATGCCTATCTGTGTAACCATCTTGACTCGTAAAGATTGCCATCTATGCGACGTCGTCTACCGAATTGCAACCCATCTTCAGTCAGAGCTGCACTTTGAAATGATCATCCTGGATGTTGACAGTGACAGTTCTTTAACAGAACAGTACGGGACGAGAGTTCCTGTCGTCTTACTCAACGAGATCGAACACTTCGCAGGGAGTGTGACGGAAGAAGAACTGCGTCGAGCGATAATAAAGCGCGGTGGAGAAGACCGATAAGCCGGATTCTGTCCCGCCCAGGATATGTTCCCACACGGGGGCGATCATTTCTCTGGGATTCGAGTTACCTCGAACCTCAAGCGACCTACCCGAAGACCTCGGCCGGGCCAGCCGGTCACCGACTTTCCAAAGAAAGCCGGCAGGTGTCTTCCTATTTGGCCTTGCATCGGGCGACGCTTACCGTGCCAGTGATGTCGCCACCACCGCGGTGGGCTCTTACCCAACCGTTTCACCCTTACCTGAGCCGGAGCGACCGGATTGGAGTCCCGTCGCCTCAGCCATCGGCGGTTTGTTCTCTGTGGTGCTGGTGTCGGATCGCTCCGCCTGGGAATTACCCAGCGCCCTGCCCATGAAGTCCGGACTTTCCTCTCGCAGCGTCGCTGCCACGAGCGATCACCCAGTCTTCTCCCTCGCGCCAGAACACTATAGGGCTGGATATCCGCACTTTCAAGAGCTCAGCACATATTATGCCCTGACTTACTGCAGAGTCGGCAACAAGGCCGCGGGCACAGGCGGCTTGGTCTGGTAGATGGCCATAGCCTCCGGCATCCATTTCTTAAGTTGCTCAATCCTTGTTTCATGACCTGGATGGGTCGATAAAAACTCCGCTGGCCCGCCACCACCGGACATCTGTTCCATCCGCTCCCAAAGATGGACCGACTCACGGGGATCGTACCCCGCATCTGCAGCGAGCAAGATCCCGATATAGTCGGCTTCTGATTCATGCTTCCGACTGAAGGGCAACAGCACACCAACCTGAGCACCGGCTCCGAGGGCCGCCATCGTTGCCTGTCCTAGCATGGCATTGCCGCCTGCAGCTCCGGCAGCCGTTCCAAGCACTTGAAGTGCCGCGTTCGTGAGCTGGCCTTGGCTCATCCGTTCTGCACCGTGGCGAGCCAACGCATGGGTCACCTCATGTCCTAAGACCGCCGCAAGCCCCGCCTCTGTCTTGGCAACTGGAAAGATCCCTGTATAGACCGCGATCTTGCCCCCGGGAAGTGCAAACGCGTTCATTGTCTTGTCCTCTTTGATGACCGTCACTTCCCATTGGAATTGGTTTGCCATCTCGCCGTATTTCGATCGTTTCGCCGCCTCGATAATGCGACCAGCCACACGCCGGACCGGCTCAACTTCTCGCGGATCCTGCGACTGATGCATTTTCGGATCGTGTTTGACCTGACTATAAGCCTTCGCTCCCATCTGCATCTCTTGGTCGACCGACGTCATCAGCAACTGAGACCGTCCCGTATAAGGATTCGTTTCGCATCCGGTAAGCCCCGTAAGACCAACCGCCATGATCAGGGCCAGTCCCGATTGCAAGAACTTTGTGAACTTGTCCATCACACACCCTCCCATCCGTCACTCGTATCAGTAGAGCTTCGACAAATTGACCGACCGGCGACGCTCTGTTAGATTACTGCACCTCTCCAATATCGTCTACTAGAGCCATTCGCCTGTGACGGATAAGCCTCACCACCAGACTGTAGAGCGCATCGGCATCGATGAGTCCGGCAAGGGTGATTACTTTGGCCCGCTCGTCATTGCCGCAGTATTCGTGGATGCCACCACACAGGGCGAACTAACACTCATGAAAGTCCGAGACAGCAAAAAAATCTCGGATGGTCGCATTCTCGAAATGGCGCCCGACATCAGGACAATTTGCCCACACAGTATTATCACCATCGGCCCGCAACGATACAACGAGCTGTACGCGAAGATCCGGAACTTGAATCGCCTGCTGGCCTGGGGCCACGCCAAGGCCCTGGAAACTCTACTGGGAAAGGTCTCGTGTGGGCGCGCGATCGCGGATCAGTTCGGCGATGAACGATTGATTCTGAATGCATTACAGGAGAAGGGTCGCACGATCGTATTGGAACAACGGCATAAAGCCGAGTCCGATCTGGCCGTGGCCGCCGCCTCGATCATGGCCCGTGCGGAATTCCTCTTGCGATTGAAACGTCTCTCGGATGAGATCGGCACAACATTGCCCAAAGGGGCGTCGCCTGCCGTTGAACTGGCCGGACGCATGATCGTAAAAAAGCATGGAGAGGAACAGCTGAGGTCGGTCGCCAAACTGCACTTCAAAACAACGAAGGCCGTGTTGGGGGAAACAGACTAGCAGGCTGTTCAAAAAAGCCGTTCAGCAAGGCCGCAGCGAGCGAAGAGGCGAGAAGGTACCGACCGCACTTTGTGTGGCCGTTCGCCCGTAGAATGGATCTTGGCGAACGGAAAATACCCTCCAGTGCTTCCGAGCCTCTGAGCGATGCGAGAATGATGCTGGCGGACTTTTTCAACAGCCTGCTAAACCGACTCGCCGATCTCAAGCGCCGACGTCTTATCGAGATCTGAACGAATCGTGGATTCGACAGGAATTTGCCCATCCCAGTAGAGCATCCGACGGCAATAGGGACAGGTGTGGAGATCTTGCGCGCGCTTGACTTCTGAAATCAGTTGCGGAGGAAGTTGCAGACGGCATCCGGAACAGATCCCCTCTTTGATTTCAGCGAGCGCGTGATCCTTGCGCAACGCTTTGATCGAGTTATAGCGACTGAGCAACCCTTTCTCGACATGAGCCGAATGAGCTTGCTGCTGTGCTTCTAGATCGGCCAACTCTGTTGAAAGAGTGTGCTCCAGTTTGTCAAGCGCCTGCTTTTCCTGCGCAAAGGTTTTTTCGATGGCACTGAGCTTCTCTTGCGCTTCTTTCGCCGTCCGCTGGAGTTGTTCGATTTTCTCCATACACAGCAAGATCTTGTCCTCGATGTCCCCTTTCTTCTTATTGGCGACTTCGATCTCGAACAGATGAGCCTGGTATTCCTTGTTGGATTTCAGCTCGGACAGCCTCGATTTCATTTTCTCAGTGTGCGCTTCATGCGCTTCAAGATCCTGTTCATGCGACCGCCGCTCTTTGATAAGCGTATCCACGGAAGCACTGGTCTGTTGATGTAGTTGCCGCGCCTCTCGAAGCGGGACATCAACCGCTTGGAGCTGCTCTGGGATTTTTCGGCGTTGGTCCTGGATTTCCGCGATGCGGAGATCCAGCTTCTGCAGTTCGATAAGGGGGGAAAGATTCTGGTTCAATGCACTCCTATAGCTGTTGTTCCGAACAACGATCTCAACTGATGCGTTCCGCAGTTGCGCTGGTGGGCCCACTAGGACTTGAACCTAGGACCAGCTGATTATGAGTCAGCCGCTCTAACCACCTGAGCTATGGGCCCGATCAGGCGGATGACTCTCTCGTGCCTGAACCGCAGACACGCACAGCCGATTTTAGGCTGCCCAGAGGGGGGAGTCAAATCCCGAGGGAACGGCTCCATGACGCATCACAGACTTTCCACGAAACTGCGAAGCTTCTTGCTCCTGCTCGGATGACGCAGCTTGCGCAACGCCTTGGCTTCGATCTGCCGGATACGTTCGCGGGTTACTTCAAAATCCTGACCGACCTCTTCAAGGGTATGGTCAGTGGCTTCGCCGATGCCAAACCGCTTCCGCAAGACTTTTTCTTCCCGCGGCGTGAGCGTTTCCAATGCGCTATTGATCTGACGTTGGAGATCATATCGGATCGCCGCCTCCAGAGGTGACACAGCTTTCTTATCCTCGATAAAGTCGCCCAAATGGCTGTCTTCTTCTTCGCCGATCGGGGTCTCCAGAGAAATCGGTTCGCGCGCGATTTTTAAAATCTTCCGCACTTTGTCAAGCGGCAGATCCATGCGCTCAGCAATTTCCTCCGGCGTCGGTTCGCGTCCGAGTTTCTGGACCAGATGGCGTGAAGTTCGGATCAGCTTGTTAATCGTCTCAATCATATGTACGGGAATACGGATCGTCCGGGCTTGATCGGCGATCGCGCGGGTAATCGCCTGGCGAATCCACCAAGTGGCATAGGTACTGAACTTGTAGCCACGCTTGTATTCGAACTTGTCGACGGCCTTCATCAGGCCGATATTGCCTTCCTGGATCAAGTCGAGGAACTGGAGACCGCGATTTGTGTACTTCTTGGCGATACTGACGACGAGACGAAGATTCGCCTCGACCAACTCGGCTTTCCCACGCTTGACCTTGTCCTCCGCCACATCCAGATGCTTGACCGCATCTTTGATCTCTTCCGCGGACACGAGAGCCTCTTCGGTCTCAAGTGCTCGAATCCGGCCCTTCGCTGACTGATAGGCCTTTTTTATATCGTTGAGCGCCTCCTCCGAACAGCTCGTCTTGCGTTTGATGGCAAGGAAATCTTTCCGTTCGCGGCAGAGCCTCTTGAGGGCCTCAGCGCCGGCCTAACCGCTGATCCCAAGCCGACGCTGGCAACTGACAATCTCTCGCTCCGACGTTCGGATCTGAATCGCGAGCTCCCGCACACGTTGCACCATCCGATCCTTCAGCACGCCATGCAGGTTGACGGATTCCATCTTCTCTACGACCTGATCGCGAATCGTATCGATCTGCTTCTTGATCTTCTTCTGCTTCACGGGGTCGCTGTTGGCATGCCGAGCCACTTCGTAGAGGCTCTTGAGCGAGGTCGAGATTTTCCGGACGGAATTCAGCCCTTCGAGTGTCTTAATCCGCAGCTCTTCGTAGTCCCGCTGAATTTGTTCTTCCTCGAATTCCTCTTCGGTCTCGACGATCGGAACGATCTCACGCACGTCGATGGTCCCGTTCTTGAGCTGGTCGTACAGGGCAAGGACAAACTCAATCGTCATCGGCATCCCATAGATGACCGAGGCGATGTCCTTCTTCCCCTCTTCGATGCGCTTCGCAATCTCGATTTCTCCCTCACGGCTCAACAGCGCCACACTTCCCATCTCTTTGAGATAGAGTCGGACCGGGTCGTCGGTTCGGCTAAGTGCTCCGGGAGTTAGATCGATCTCCTTCTCTTCCTTTTCCTCTTTCTCATTCTCCTCCCCAGCGCCAGCACCGGCTTCGACTTCGGCCTCCTCGGCATCCTCATTCGAGTCTTCAGTGTCCCGGGCTTTCCTGATCCGTTCCCCCTCAGGCGCATCGACAATCTCGATGTCCATTTCGCCGAACATCGTCATGATGCTGCCGAACTGCTCAGAGGACACCACTTCCGCGGGCAACGTGCTATTCAGCTCGTCGTACGTCAAAAAGCCCTTCTCTTTCCCCATCGAGATCAGCTTCTTCACCTCGCCGAGCAACTCTGGTTTCGCCATGACTACTCCTTCACTAAAGCCAAAATCCCGGTGGGAGGCCGACCGGCTTTTTGCATTCGCAATTGATTCACTTGTCCAT
>JACQEY010000107.1 GCA_016200355.1 Nitrospirota bacterium | reverse complement strand
GGAGCGTGAGGGAATGGCGAGATGCGACAGCGTGACCGCATCGATCAAGAGACAGTCTGCCGGAGGAGTCAACGATGCCAGCGCGCGACGCATGGCCAGCCGGGTCGCTTCTAATATATTTAGGCGGTCGATCTCCTGCTCTGTGGCAACCCCTACACCGACCGCACGTGCCCGCCGGACAATAACTTCGTAGAGACGCGCGCGCTCGGACTCGGAGACTTGTTTGGAGTCATTGATGCCGACCAAGCGGCAACGGGTGGGTAGGATCACCGCCGCCGCGACGACAGGGCCAGCCAGAGGGCCCCGTCCGGCTTCATCCAGACCGGCGATACAGCGATAGCCACGCCGCCGGGATTCCAATTCAAATTCGTCGGTAGGTCCCACGACGTGGCCCCCACGATGCATCCGTTGAAAGGGCACCTGACGGTCGTGGTCGGCGGAACCAGGGAATGAGACTGGCAGGATGCTGAAAAAGTCCGCCAGCTTCGTTCTCGCATCGTTCAGACCCTCAACATACCCCGGAGGGGACGCCTCGGCCCTTCCCTCGCTGCGGCCTTGCTGGACGACCTTTTTGAGCATCCTGTTGGAGAGTACTCCTGTTGTGCCGCTCGACTGAGCTCGTCGCAGGCACACGTGCGGATCATCGAAGCTCTCGCGTGCCGACAATGTTTTTCCGCAGCCTACTAGGTTTTCGAAGCCGCGGCGGCTCCGACCGGCTCTTCGGCTTTACGGGTGACCCCGGGCTGCCCCTTCACACTCGCGACGAACTCCCGATCTTCGACCTTGGCAAACTTGCCCTTCTTCCCTCGGAGATAGTACAGCTTGGCCCGACGCACCTTGCCTTGGCGCATAACCTCGACACGCGTGACGATCGGCGAATGGAGTGGGAAAATTCGTTCCACGCCGACGCCGTAGGAGACTTTACGCACCGTGAAGGTCTCCGTGTTCAGCAACCCTTTCCGAGCAATCACTGCACCTTCGAACACCTGAATGCGCTCTTTTTCCCCTTCGACCACTTTCACGTGCACGCGGACGGTGTCTCCAATTTCAAAACTGGGCGCCGCCTTCTTCGTGAAAGACTGTTGAATACGTTCCAACCGATTCATGGGACTACCCCTCCTCCCCACATCGAACAGGCGTGCCAGCCACGCCTTCACGAGTAAGTTCATCGAGCAATTGTTGATCTTCGAGACTCAAGACCCGATCTTGTAACAGATCCGGACGTCTCTGATACGTACTTCGCAGGGCCTCCTTCCGACGCCACAGACGAATGGCCTCATGATGCCCTGAAAGCAACACCTCGGGTACAGGTACCCCTCGAACTTCCGCCGGTCTCGTATAGTGCGGATATTCAAGCAGCGCATCCGTGAACGATTCTTCCACGACCGACTCCGGATCGCCCAACACGCCGGGAACCAAACGGGCTGCGGCATCGATGAGCACCAGCGCCGGCAACTCGCCTCCGGTCAACACATAATCCCCGACGGAAACTTCTTCCGGGTGCAAAACCAGCCGCACTCGTTCATCAACTCCCTCGTAGTGGCCACAGAGGATAACGAGTCGACGTGGATCTGCCGCCAGATTTTTCGCATAGGCCTGCGTGAACGGACGACCGTGCGGGGAGGGAAACAGCAATCGAATCTGCTCACCGGCCCTTGTATAGTCGGCCTGAATCTCTTCCACCGCACGCAAAATAGGCTCGGCTTTCATCACCATCCCTGCCCCGCCGCCATAGGGCACATCGTCCGCTACCTTGTGGCGATCAAGCGTATAGTCGCGCAAGTTACGCACCGTAATATGTAAGAGACCTTTTTCCTGCGCCCGCTTGAGAATACTCTGGCCGAGCACCGGCGCTACCATGTCGGGAAACAAAGTCAGAATGTCACAGTGCATGGCGATCCTGAATCAAGTCGTCGATTCCGCGAACCACCATCCGACGTCGCTGGAGATCCACCGACGTCACAAAGCTCTTCGCGGCTGGAATAAAAACTTCCTCCGGCCCCTTGCGAACGACGAAAACGCGATTGTCAGGTATCTCCAAAATCGTCTCCAGCACTCCGACCTCGTCGCCCCGCTCATTCTCGACCGTCATCCCGATAAGGTCACATTCGAAATAGACGTCCGCAGACAACGCCGACGCCGAAACACGCGGCACCTGGATCAAGCCCCCGCGCAGCATGCTGGCTTCCTCCGGCGTCGTAACACCGACAAGACCCATGATGTAGGTCGAACCGGCACGCCGAACATGAGTCACGGTCCTCTCGACCGTCCGTCCCGTCGTCTCCAAGACCTGCACCTGCTTCAGATGATCTAACCGTCCTGGCACATCAGTCAACGATCGAACTTTGAACTCGCCCCGTACACCAAAGTGGCGCTCGATCTTGCCGATCGTCACAAAATCTGCCTGCGCGGTCGCCACGTCCTAGGCGCCCTTTTTCTTCGCCGTCTTCGCAGCCTTCTCTGCCTCAAACTGCTTCCATACGCCACATCGGCGGAGCAACGTCCTGACAGTGACGGTCGGCTGGGCCCCCTGGTGCAACCAGCTCAACACCCGTTCCTGCTTCAGCTCCGGCACAGCCGGCTCCTTCAAGGGATCGAAAATCCCGAGAATTTCAAGGAACCGCCCATCGCGCGGTTTCCGGGAATCCGCTGCCACAACACGGTAGAGCGGTCGCTTGTGTCGTCCTGTCCTCGTCAATCTCAAATGAACAGCCACTAGACTCCTCCTCCTGTGTACACACCCGTGATGATAGTTCTTACCTCTTACCTGGAGCGCATAAGCTGCGCAAGCTGCCGGCGCCCCCCCGATCCTGCCATAACCTTGGCGATTTTTCTCGCCGACAGAAACTGTTTAATCAGCCGATTCACCTCTTCAACCTTCGTCCCGCTTCCGCGAGCAATCCGCTTTTTTCGGTTTCCATTGATGAGGGTATGATCGCGCCGCTCGCGTACGGTCATCGAGTCGATCATCGCCAACACTCGTTTCATCTCTCGCTCCGGCATCTGCCCTTCCATCGCCCCCTTGAGCTTCTGGCCACCCGGCAGCATGCCTAAAATCTGATCCATCGAGCCCAGGCGATTGACCTGCTCCAGCTGAGCACGGAAATCCTCCAGCGTGAGCGTATTGCTGGTCAGCCGCTTTTGCGTCTCTTCTGCCTGCTCACGCGAAAAGGTCTCTTGCGCCTTTTCGATCAGCGAGAGCACGTCGCCCATGCCGAGGATGCGCGAGGCCATCCGATCGGGATGAAACAACTCCAGCGCATCGAGTTTTTCGCCTACGCCCAAAAACTTGATCGGCTTGCCGGTCACCGCCCGGATAGACAGCACCGCCCCGCCCCGGGCATCGCCTTCAACCTTGGTCAGAACGACACCGGTCAGTCCAATGCGTTGATCGAACTGGCTTGCCATCGTGACCGCATCTTGGCCCGTCATGGCATCTGCCACTAAGAGGATTTCCTGCGGCTGCACGGCGGCTTTCACTGCCACCAACTCCCCCATCAACGCATCGTCGATGTGGAGACGCCCGCCGGTATCCAACACAACGAGATCGTACCCCTGGTCTCGTCCCCGCTCCACACCAGCCTGGCAGATACGGACAACATCGGCCTGGACCGCTTGTGCCTGATCGGCTCGATACACGTCGATCGCAAGATCGCGCCCTAGACTCGATAACTGGTCACCGGCTGCCGGACGACGAGGATCTGCCGCAACTAACAGAACCCGTTTCCCTTGCGCCTTGAAATACCGCCCGAGCTTGCCGCAGGTCGTCGTCTTTCCCGCGCCTTGAAGCCCCACCATCATGACGACGGTAGGAGGATTCGAGGCCAGAGCCAGACCAGCTCGCTCGCGGCCCATCATCTCCCGCAGCTCGTCCCACACGACCTTGACGACCTGATGCCCAGGGGTCAAACTCTGGAGGACTTCCTGCCCAACGGCTTTCTCGCGAACCCGCTCGATGAAGTCCTTGACGATCTTGAAGTTGACGTCGGCTTCGAGCAGCGCAAGACGAACCTCTTTCAAGGCTTCTGCGATGTTCTGTTCGGTGAGGACTCCGGAACCGCGCAGTTTTTTTAAGATCTTCTCGAATTTTTCGCTAAGAGAATCCAGCATAGCGCCACAAAGAAAAAGGCAATCGAAGCCTTACCCTCAGATCTCCGATCACCTCGAAAATTCTAGCAAAAGAGCATCGGGGAGTCTAAAGGACGAGGCAAGATGAAGTCAAGGGAAAGGGAGACGTACATTTTATTGACATGTCCTAGGCCTTTCGTTATGGTCCAAATGGACCTGCCATTGTTTCTGTAAGACTATACAGAGAGTTATGAGAGCTGTGAGGCGGTTGCCGTGAGAAAATCATACTGGGTTCTGCTCATTTTCGTTCTCATCGGTGGACTATTGGGCGGAGTACTAGGAGAGATCCTTCGGGTCATGGCCCCACACGGCACAATTCAAACGGTCTTCGCTACTAATTTTAGCCCCGGCATCAGCCCGTTCACCATCGATCTTGTCCTCTTGAAGTTCACTCTAGGCTTCGAACTAAAAATCAACCTTCTTAGTCTCCTCGGAATGTTTCTGGGCATCTATCTGTACAAAAACGTATAGCAGCCCTCTAGCAGGATGCTGAAAAAGCCCTCCAGCGTAAGAAGACCGTTATTTGGTTTGTTTGGTCTGTCTCGTTTGTTTGGTTGAACCAGACCGACCAGATAAACAAAACAAACCAGATGAACCAAACAGACTGGGTTAGGCCTCCGGTTTCAATTCTAATTCCTTCAACTTCAATGCTCGAATCCGGTTTCGGAGGGCTGCGGCCCGTTCAAACTTCAACTCCTTGGCGGCGGCTTTCATTTCCGTTTCCAGCCGATTGATAATTTGTTCGATCGCTTCCTCTGCCCCGTAGATGGCTGGCGACTCCGCAGCCAAATCCAGATGCATATCGTCCACTTCCACCATGGGATATTCGAGTGACAGAACGTCCTTCTTGATGCTCATGGGCACGATACCGTGCTTGGCATTATAGTCAGCCTGAATCTTGCGCCGGCGCTCGGTCTCGGCGAGCGCCATTTGCATAGAATCGGTGACGGCATCACCGTACATAATCACATGGCCCCGCACATTCCTCGCTGCCCGTCCAGCCGTTTGGATCAACGACCGATAAGACCGAAGATACCCTTCCTTATCAGCATCGAGAATCGCCACCAGGGTGACCTCGGGAAGATCCAGCCCTTCGCGCAGGAGATTAATCCCCACCAACACATCGAACACCCCGCGTCGCAGATCACGGATGATCTCAGCCCGCTCCAGCGTCTTGATGTCCGAGTGCAGATACCGCACCTTGATGCCAAGATCGTGGTAGTACTCGCTCAAGTCTTCCGCCATACGTTTGGTTAAGGTCGTGATCAGCACACGCCCACTCTGTGCCGTTTCAGTCCGCACTTCGCCGAGGAGATGATCCACCTGCCCTTTGGCCGGGCGCACATCGATGATTGGATCCATCAGACCGGTTGGGCGGAGAATCTGCTCGACCACCTCTCCAGCCGCATGTCCTAGTTCATAGGAGCCTGGCGTCGCGGAGACATACACCGCCTGCGTGAGGCAATGCTCAAATTCCGCGAATTTAAGCGGCCGATTATCGATCGCTGAGGGCAACCGGAATCCGTACTCGACCAATGTGCGCTTCCGCGAATAATCACCTTCGTACATCCCGCCCACTTGGGGGATCGTCGCATGGGATTCGTCGACGATCAGCAGAAAGTCCTTGGGAAAATAGTCGAGGAGCGTCGGAGGCTGCTCACCGGGCGCGCGGCCACTCAGATGCCGCGAGTAGTTCTCGATACCATGGCAGTACCCCATCGCCCGAATCATTTCAAGATCAAACTTGGTACGCTGCGCGATCCGCTGGGCTTCCACCAGCTGATTCTGTTTCTTGAAATAGGCGACGCGTTCATCCAATTCTTCTTCGATGCCCGTAATCGCCCGCTCATACCGATCCGGCGCAATGAGATAGTGCGTGTTCGGATAGACCGCAACTTTCGGAAGTTTCCTGAGCGACTTTCCCGTGAGTGGATCGATCTCATGAATGGCATCGACGACATCGCCGAACAACTCGATCCGCACGGACACTGCGTCATTCGAAGCTGGAAAAATCTCGATGACGTCGCCGCGGGCACGGAAGGTTCCTCGGTGGAAATCCATATCGTTGCGGGCATATTGAATTTCGACCAATTTAGCCAGGATCTTCTCCCGCCTGATCTCCATTCCCTCTTCGAGGAAGACTACCATCTCGTGATAGACCTCAGGCGACCCCAGGCCATAAATACAGGAGACCGACGAGACGATTAGCACATCGTCCCGTTGGAGCAACGCGGCCGTCGCCGCATGCCGCATCTGATCGATCGCATCGTTGACGGACGCATCCTTGGCAATGTACGTGTTGCTTTGGGGAATATAGGCTTCCGGCTGGTAGTAGTCGTAGTAACTGACGAAATACTCCACCGCATTGTGGGGGAAAAACTGTTTGAACTCCTGGTAGAGCTGACCGGCAAGCGTCTTGTTATGGACCAGCACCAACGTGGGCTTCTGCACCTGCGCGACTACATTGGCTATGGTAAAGGTCTTACCGGATCCCGTAACACCGAGCAACGCTTGGTGCCGCCGGCCAGCCGCAATCCCGGCCACCAACTTATCGATGGCCTGGCCTTGATCTCCGCAGGGCTTGAATGGGGCTTCGAGTTGAAACGGCGGCATGGGACGACCTTTCGGCCGTTATCTTACCATCGAAAACAGCACTGCGCGCAACAGAGCGCGCAGGCAGACATGGACAGAGCCACGAGACACCACCGAGCCCGTTCAGGGTCCGGTGGCGTCAGGGTTGCTTAATATCGTGGGCGCCTGGGTCCACCGACCGAAACTCCCTGTCTGTGAGCTGATCCCCGATTCTCGCCCTCGCGGAATCGATGGCCCGATGGTTCGGCACTCCGGCGGGCCCAGTGGTGGCGAGGTTGCTCTTCGCTGACCGGCATAGGTGCCGGTGACGGGAGGGCAGCAAACACTGGAAGCGCAAGTTTCTTCGTCTCAATTCGTAACTGCCTCACCATTCGCAGGTACTCTCGCTCTTCTGACTGAGACAGAATCAGGTATGTCGCCCCTTCCTTTTCTGCTCGACCAGTTCGCCCCGTCCGATGAACGTAGGAATTCGGATTCGTCGGCAACTCATAGTGAATCACTTGAGTCACATCCTGAATATCGAGGCCTCTGGCTGCCACATCGGTCGCCACGAGTGAACGAAGCCGACCGGCCCGAAAGGCGCCGAGTGTCCGTTCACGCTGCGCTTGGCTGTGATTGCCGGTCAACGCACCGACCGAAGCCGGTTCTCCGCCCAAATGGGCCGCCAACCGTCGCACCTTATACTTTTGATCGCAAAACACCATTGACCGTCCCCCACCCGTCACGCTCTGGAGCAACGTATGCACAAGTTGCGTACGCGCCTGATCTCCCGGCACGACATAGTAGGCATGCACGATCGTGGTCGGCGTGCTGATCCCTGGATCGACAGAGATGCGAGCAGGATTGCGCTGCATGCTCTGTGCGAGCGTTTGAATGTCCCCTGAAAATGTCGCGGAGAACAACAGCGTCTGACGTTCGGGCGGGAGAAGACGAATGATTCGTTGTATGTCCCGCAGAAACCCGCGATCCAACATCTGATCGGCTTCGTCCATCACAAAAAACGTCACACCGCTCAACTTCAAGTGGCCGGAACCGGCCAAATCGAGTAACCGCCCAGGCGTACCGACCACCACCATCGGCGGTCGTTGCAGTGCACGGTAATGGCGCTCGATCGGCGTCCCGCCGTACACCGACAACGAGGTCACGGATATCGGAGCATACTTGCGCAACTCCATTTCGATCTGGAGCGCCAATTCACGTGTGGGCGCCAGCACCAAAAACTTCGGTCCGGACGCGTGGCTCGGTCCGGACTTGGTATAGGGGCCAGGTGCTGTCGCTGAGGCCTCTCGTCGCATGACCTGTTCGATAATCGGCAGCAAAAACGCCAGTGTTTTTCCGCTCCCTGTTTTGGCTTGTGCCATAATGTCCTGGCCTTTCAGCGCCAATGGAATGGCAGCCTGTTGCACCGGCGTGGGTGTCGTCAGACCCGCCTGTATCAGGCGCTGGGCAAGGGACTGGGGCAGATTCATATCAGCAAACGTAGACATAAGACTCCTTGTAAAAAAACACTTCCTGGGACTGCACGGTCCGGCCTGCTAGAGGGCCGAGAAACGCATCACGTTGATGGGCAATTCTAGGAAGGAAATAGCGGGGCTGCCGGATAGGCAGCCCCGATGTGTGAAACACTCGTTACAGCTTAGTACCGGTCTCCACCGCCGCCTCGACCGCCGCGACCACCGCCGCCGCCGCCAGTACGTGGCTCCTGGGGACGCGCTTCGTTGACGGTCAATGTGCGACCGCCCAACTCAGTGCCATTCAACGCGGTAATTGCCGCCTGCGCTTCCGAATCCGAGGACATCTCCACGAATCCAAACCCGCGGGACTGGCCGGTAAACTTATCTGTGATAATCCGGGATGATGTCACCGCTCCATGCACAGCAAACAGATCGCTCAGCTGCTGCTCAGTTGTGGAATACGGCAAACCACCGACATAAATCTTCGAACCCATTGGGCTCCTCCTTTGAGAATATGTGTTGTCTTGGACTCGAGAACAAAGTGAGGAAGGAAGGGGCCGAAGATGCAACCACCATGGCGGCTCAAGGCTGGCTTCCGATCAAATTCCCGTGCAGAACCAAAACAACAACTGTCTTAGGCCTTGTCTCTCTCTGTGGTATCACCACCAGGCCTTTCGCGATGATACACGAGAGGCACTCTACTCCTCAGCCCCTCCAAATGCAAGCAACAACGCAAACACGCACGATGCCGTGCGTCAGGCTAATAGGCAGCGGGAGCAGAAAGCGGGCGCTGTGAAAAAAGCGGAATGGCGTGCAAGCTATCGAAGTCCATCTCTGTGTGTCCGCGAACCAGGAGCCCGACTCGACCGGTCGCCAGCGACTGATCCTCAACTGTCACGGCAAGTTGTCCGTCAAAAAATGTTTCGATAAAGTCCTTGCTGATGATGGTGTTCCGCTGGATTCGCAGCATGTGCCAGGGGGCCGCCTTGGGCGTGATCGACGC
>JACQEY010000106.1 GCA_016200355.1 Nitrospirota bacterium | reverse complement strand
TCTCAGCAATCCTCAAGGCTCCGGATATCAGACACGCCGTCAAGTCCTTCCTCGCGCAGATGTGAGAACCAGCCTCGCCAGCTTCGTAATCGTGGCGGTCTCTGCGAGGCGGACCAGTCCATCGTTCCAATTGCGATTCACAATAGGGCTGTAGGGGAGTGGGCCCACCACGGGAACCCCAGCAAGCAACCGAAGGAGACTCACGGTCGACTGTTCTTGCAAGCGAGCGGTCTTCGTACGCACTGGCCGGCGCTGATTCAAGACCAACGCCACGATGGGGATCTTTCGTCGGCGGAGCGCGTGAAGGGTCAATAACGCGTGATTGATTCCCCCCAAGCCTGATTGTCCCACCACGATAGCCAATAACTTAATTTGATGGATGAGGTCTAGCATGTTAAGTGACTGTGTAATGGGTACGTACAATCCACCAACTCCCTCTACTGCCATAAGCGTATGTTTCTGACGAAGGGCATGGAAAGCCCGCATGATAGGCGCCACTCGCACGGTCGTCTCTTCCGCTCGTGCGGCAGAGAGTGGCGCCACTGGAAGTTGAAAGACATAGGGACTGACTTCTGCCATCGGATCATGGCATCCAGCCGCTCTTCGCAATCTTGCTCCATCAGACTGAGCCTTGGCCGATCGTGAGACCCCTGTTTCAATCGGCTTCATGACGCCCACATCGATCCCACGTTGAGCCAGACACATCACGAGAGCAGAGGTGACAAGCGTTTTCCCGACACTAGTATCGGTCCCAGTGATAAAAATCCCTCGCAGGCTTGAATCGTGAGCTTGTCGTTCGATTCGTCTCATGGCGTGAACGTTAGAGGTAACGACTGTCGCAATTCCATATCTGTCCTGAAACTTCGTTGAGTTGCGCCATATGGAAGACAGTTTTACCCACTTCCTCTCGTGACGGTGGCCGGCCCAACGCATGGCCGGCCCAACTATCATTTGCCGGCATGGCTCCTTCAGAGAGGCCTGTCTTTTGCCAGCCAGGCAAGAGGAGATTCACACGGACGTTGTCTGCCCCCCACTCTTGGGCTGCGGTACGGACAAGACCGATGAGACCAGCTTTTGATGCCGCGTAGGCGGCTTGTCCAATCGAACCGTGGAATCCGGCATGCGATCCGATTACGATGATTGATCCGCCGCCGCGAGCGAGGAGGGAAGGGGCCATGGCGCGGAGGCAGTGAAACGTTCCCGTCAGATTCGTAGCGATCACTTCAGCCCAATTCTCTTCACGTTGTCGAAGAAGGAGATGGCTTCCTCCAATTCCGGCATTGCAGACGAACACCGACGGCACAGGTACCTGGCGGCAAAAGACTTCCACCATCTGTTCGACCGCACGCGACTCGCGAATATCGGCTTCGTAGAGCACCCCGGCTCCACCGGCCGCGATTACTTGTGTGAGTGTGCCTTCGGCCGCTGCCTTGTTTCGATGGTAATGGACCCCGACGGACCAGCCGTCCGCCGCAAAAGCCAGACTGATCGCACGACCAATCCCTCCGGACGCGCCGGTTACAAGCACCGCATGTTTCTGGT
>JACQEY010000017.1 GCA_016200355.1 Nitrospirota bacterium | reverse complement strand
TTGTTCGTCGGAGCTCCAGCTAGCGGCGCGCCGGAGTCTACCGTTTCAGCGAACCCATTTTCACCGGAGCGTGTCAGTCCATCAGGATTCGTGAATCGGTCCAGAACGATTTGGGCAAGGGTTCTGGTTTGACCGTTGGTATACTGCGCCACAACTCGCCCTACCGAATCGATCGACACACTGTGAAACGACCCGGAAGTAAACCCATCTTGAGTTTGGCTCGTCAAATTCGACGCAGCCCCAAACTGCGTGATGGCTGAGAAATCCATGGCCACACTCAGTGGCGTGGCCGCCCCGCCGGTGATAGGCAATGAGAATGTCTGCGCGCCGCCACTCGTCAGGACACCGCTCGAATTGAATACTAAGTCGGTTTGTGCGGTGGTGGCGCCGCCATCGATTTGAGAATGGAGATTCCAGGTGTTGGCCGCTGCGTCTTTTACATAATACATCCGAAGCTGGTGCTGGGCTCCGAGTGTGTCGTAGATGGTAATGCCGTTCGAGAAGTTGTACGTCGTGGCGTCGGTCACGTCGAACGCGGCTGCCGGAACGGTGGCGGCTGCATTGAGATTGGCCTCCACGGTCGCGGCGCTGGTCGCCTGAGGAGCAACCGTGGCAGTGGACAAGGTAATATTGCCGACTGTTCCCAGGACGACTCCGGTCGCTGTCGCTTGATAGCCCTGCAAGAATCGACCGCTTGGGTCCACAATCTCTCCGAGATTGTTCACTTGAAATTGTCCGGCGCGAGAATAGGTGACCGTTCCCGTGTTATCGGTCAACTGAAAAAACCCATTCCCATCGATCGCTAAGTCCAAGGTGTTCCCCGTATTCGAGAGAGAACCCTGGGTAAAGCTCGTCTGCACGTCGTTCAAAAACACCCCCAATCCAACCTGACCTGTGGTCGACCCACCGCCAAGTGAGGCCGAAACCAGGTCGGCAAATGACGCATGGCTCGACTTGAACCCCACTGTCCCGACGTTCGCAATATTGTTCCCGATCACGGACATGGCGTTCCCATATGTATTGAGTCCGCTGACAGCCGAAAAGAGTGTGGTTAAAATTCCCATGTCATGTCTCCTTTGCTCTTAGTGAGTGAATGAGTATTTGTTGGCCGATGAATCATGATCTTCTTACTCGCTATGCCTGAGTCTGACTCTGTTGTACCGCTGGAGTCGTTGCTGCTTCCTGCAATGCCACGCTTCGCTTCATCAAGGTCACGAGCTCGGTCATTTGATTCAGCTGGCTGAACTGTGCCGTCTGTGCAATGAAATCCTGGTTTTCGAGAGGCTTGAGCGGATCTTGATACTTGAGCTGGGTGACGAGGAGCTTCAGGAACTCGTCCTGGCCGAGTTCCTTTGGTCCAGTTACCGGCGGGGGGGCTGTGCCCGTCGAATTGTTCAGCGCAGCTAGGTCGATCATGACTCTGTCCTTTCATTAAAAGAGACTTCTGTGAACGTGTCCATGGTTAAGCAAACAGACTCAATGCACGCGGAGGCCGATGATCGGGCCGTTCTCGATCTTGGGCTTGCCGGTTGTGATCCTGTGAAGCCGGCTGCTGCTCCAACTCTTCACCATTCCGTCGCGGCTGCCGATCCGGCAATGCCTCTTGTTGGCTTCGCTGATCGATATGTACCTGAAATTGACCCAGTTCCAGTCCGGACTTGGCCAGACTTTGCTGAAGTTGATCCTGCCGCGTGAACAGGAGTGCGCCGAGATCGTTTCGATCGGTGGTGAACTGTGTATGCACCATCTGGTCTGTCATGGAGATCCGCACGCTGAGCGGGCCTGAATCATGAAATGGCAGCTCCACATGAACGGTCTGAACTTTTCCAGACGCCGACGCCACAGTCGCCGAATGATCCTCACCGAGAAAAGCCTGTGCCATCTTGAGACGGTCCTCCGTCGGGGTCACAACGGATGAGCCCGCGGATGATGACTGTGCCTGCTGCGCCGACATGAATTGGCCGTTGAAGGAAGCGGGCTGGTTACCTCGCGTAGCCGATTCAAGAGCCCCATTTTCTCTGGAATGAAAGAAGATCCCTTCTCCCCTTCCCTCTGCATCAGCGCCGAATAGATCTCCCCCCCCCTCCCCGCTTTCTCCAATCACAGGGACCGGCAGAGATTGGCCCAGCAACGTGGTCTCTTGAGTCCCCTGCGCTTGGACCTTCGCCGATGGCTGAGCTCCTGTCGATAGTTGGTCAAGAGATTGAACGCCACCATTGACAAACGCGGCGAGAAGTACATTCCTCGCTCCTTGGTTCTCCATAACAGGAGATGGTAATTGATCGGAAATCAGGGAATTCGGTGGAGGCGTGCCGGGAAACACCAAGTTACCAGACAATTGCTCGACGGGGACAGGAGCACGATCAACTGAAGCACCGCGACCATTCTGAATAGGTGACTCATCCGCAGTTCGTGAGACCGTCTGCTTCGGCGTCATCGCAGGGGACTCACCAGTCTGTCCAGGATCGACGGAAGGCCGCAGTGCTGGATGACTAGGAAGGTCCGAGGTCGT
This sequence comes from Nitrospirota bacterium, assembly GCA_016200355.1. Classification (GTDB taxonomy): domain Bacteria; phylum Nitrospirota; class Nitrospiria; order Nitrospirales; family Nitrospiraceae; genus Palsa-1315. Next base: position 14,616 of record JACQEY010000017.1, on the reverse strand, counting down.
GGGCGGTGCCGTCTCTGTCTCAGCACTGGCTTGTCCCGTAACCCCAGCTTCATGAGTCTCGGCCACACTCACATTCTGGAGTACAAGAAGAGATGACTCAATGGCCGGCGGGGAGGAACGTTGGACATTCTGTGCGGACTCCGTACGGTCGGCCTCAGCAGAAGAAGCCACCTGAGAGTCTTCTACTGCAGAATTGGACACCAGCGAGCCCACCACGACCGGGACAATGGTTGCCTGCTTCTCGGCGTCCGCTGATGGAGCCGGTACTGTTGCATCCTCGGATTTTGAGGGTGAGACGGCCTCCTCATCGGGAACATCCGGTGCGAGTCCCTTAACCAGAGCGGGAATAGTTTTGCCCTGTGCAGACTGCGTGACCTGCCCCCTCTCAACCGACGCGCTCAGACTCACTGGAGCGGCAGAACAGCTAGCCGGGTGAATAGGAAGCCCGATATCCGAGGAGACTTCCTCAACAGGACTATTGTGAACGAAGCCTCCGAATAGAGCGGAAAATGTTTTATCATGAGCAGGCTTCGTGACCGGCCTCCTCTCAACCGACACGCTCGAACTCGGTGGAGCAGCAGAACGGTCGGCCGGGGGAATGGGACGCCCAATATCCATCGTGACAATCAACTCCATCAACCTGTGCACAGAAGATCTGGATGGAGCATCTTCAAGCTCTATGCCATGTCGAAAATCGCACGATATGTCATTCGGCGTGGAGTTGGCACAGGGATCGAGAACTGACGGAAGGAAATAAGGAAGAAGATGCAGGGTACCCAGGCAAAAATTTCCATGTCGGCGGAAATCGCGGCCTGTCTGGCTCCTCTAGTTGATCTGGTTGGTTTGGTTCAACCAAACAGCGAAACAAACCAAACAAACTAAATAACGGCTTGCTTTGCTGGCAGACTGGATCCAGCATCCTGGCAGGAACCTGTCCGACATGACCTTGCCGCAGTAGCAGGAGTCAGTGGCGGACAGGCTCTTGAGAAGCAGTAAGAAATTCTTCCGTCAATTTCGCTGCACGATCGGCTTTCACCTGTGCCAGAATAGCCCCAGCTGATTTACTTTTAAGGAGGCGAAGAATTTCCAGCGCTTTTCGATCTGACATTCGCTCGATTCGCACAGCAGCCTCCTCTGCAGGCATACTTTCATACATCTTTACCAGCTGCCCTAGCTGTTGCGCGCGTGTGTCGGCCACTTGTTTGCCATGTGAACCTGGTTGACCCAAGACAGCTTTTTCCTGCTCGAGGCGGCGCTTTTCTATCGCCTCGACTTTGCTCAATATCTGCGCAACCTCAGCCTTGAGAATCGCTAACTGCCCTTCTGCCGCCCGAACCGTTTTCTCGCGACGCTCCAAATCCTGCTTCCGCTGCTGGAACATGGCAACCATTTCTTCCGGTACAACGAGCGCTGGTCCTTGGAGCGGTTCTGTTGCCGGCACGGGCAATTCGCCTCCCGATTTCTTGATCTGATCAGCCGATACCGACCCTGGCGAAACATCTTCGGCGTGAGCAGAAACAGGTAATTCCTTCGAAGACCGCTGCGGCTCCAGCCCCTGCTCAGCCGAAGCCTGGACGAGTTGAACCATCATCCAGAACATCGCGATGATGACACTAATTCCGGCACCGACTGCCCACAGCCGGCCGATCAACGCAGGACGCTCAAACTGGTTTGTTTTATGTATCTGGTTTGTCTGCTTCATTTGCTTGATCTGGCTTGTTTTGATTATCTGGTTGATCTGGTTTGTTTGGTTGGTCTGGTTCAACCAAACAAACCAGACAAACCAAATATCAAGCTTCCTGACGTTGAGGTCATCACATCACACTCGTGCGACGTGCCGCCTCATCCATTTCCATTTGATCGATTCTGTGTTGCACAAGATGCCGTTGCTGCCGCATGCGTTCGGCCAGACAATCGAGTGTGCGACGATCTTGCATGGCTTCGCGCAATTCATCCTGTTTCAGACTCCATGCCCTATTGAGTCGCACTTCCTCCTGTCGTGCTTGCGCCAATAAGGATGTCCCGGCCTGAAAGCGGGACTGCCACACCAGAAATTCGTCCAGCGCCACTCCTCCAGCGGCCTTAGCCAGGTATGCAGCTGTCGTGAGTCTCATATGCTCATCAAGCAGACGCGAGCGCGCTTCTGAATCTTGAAGTTCCTGACGTAGTTTGAAGAGGTCCATCCGCGCGACCTCTTCCAACTGGGCTCGATAGCGTCTCAACACATCGAGTTTCATGTTGTCGCCTTTACCAGTGTGAGTAATTCTTGGATCGAAGCGCCGATCGAGACGGATTGCTCGATATCCTGACGAAGAAAGGCATTCATGCTATCTTGAGCCGCCACGGCTTTGTCGAGATCGCGATTGGTACCCGCCTTATACGCGCCAAGCAGGATGAGATCCTCAGATTGCTGGTACCGTGCCTGAAGCTCGATCATGGACCGAACTGCCGTATAGTGGTCACGCCCCACAATGTCTTTCATCACCCGGCTGGTACTGTTGAGGAGGTCGATCGCCGGAAAATGGTTGCGCGCGGCCAACTGCCTCGAGAGCACGATATGGCCGTCCAGAATCGACCGGACCGTTTCTGCGATGGGGTCGGAGAGTTCGTCACTCTCCATGAGAACCGTATAGAGCCCAGTGATCGCGCCGGAACCGGGACCGGTCCCGACTCGTTCCAGAAGCTTGGGCAACATCGTAAAGACGGAAGGGGTATATCCCTTTGTGGTCGGCGGTTCCCCGATGGCGAGTCCGACTTCGCGTTGGCTATGGGCCAAGCGGGTGAGTGAATCCATCATCAGGAGGACCTGCTTGCCGCAGTCGCGAAAGTACTCTGCAATCGTCGTCGCAATCAATGCGCCTCGTAATCGCACTAACGGTGGCTGGTCTGATGTCGCCACGATCACCACCGAGCGGCTGAGCGCTTCAGGGGTCAAGTCGCGCTCCAGAAATTCGTTGACTTCACGCCCCCGCTCGCCGATGAGGGCGATGACATTCACGTCGGCCTTCGTGTAGCGGCTGATCATCCCGAGCAACACGCTCTTCCCGACGCCGGAGCTGGCAAAGATGCCGACCTTCTGACCACGACCACACGTGAGGCACGCGTTGATCGCTCGGATACCCAGATCAAGCGGTTCCACGATACGCGTTCTCTTCAGGGGATTGATCGGCGCAGCATGCAACGGATATCGGTCTTCGGTCATGAGGGGACCGCGCCCGTCTAGTGGCTCTCCAAGCCCATTGAGCACACGTCCTAGCAGTTGTTGGCCGACCGGAACCGAGGCGCAGTGCCCTTTCATGAGCAGCTGGCTGCCGGGGCCGATCCCGCGCATCTCACCAAGCGGCATCAGCAACACGCGATCGCCACGAAACCCCACCACTTCCGCCGGCACGGTTCCCTCTCCATCCTCGCGCGTGACATCGCACAGCTCCCCGACCGATGTCATGGGACCATAGCCTTCAATCACAATCCCAACGGCCTGCGCCACACGGCCCGAGACCGCAAGAGGATCTGTCTGTTCAATGAGATCGACGAGATTCACGGCGGCCTCGATTCTGTAAGGCCTCTCCGAGTCGCAGCAACTGCTGGTCTAGTGAGGCATCAACCAGTCGATTCGTTGATTGCACGACACAGCTTCCGCGAGAGAGAGACGAATCGCCTTCGACATGCATCATAAAAGCCGGTGGCCGATCGCGGCACAACTCCGCACGAGCCGCCTCTAGGACGGACGTATCGGACGGATGCGTTCGCACAGTGACGACCCCCGCCTCCCGAACCGTCGCCAAGGCCGACTTCAGCAATACAGTCACGGCATCCTGCCGTTCGCTAATCGTGTCACGCAGGATACGCGTCGCCAGGCTAAAGGCCAGCGCCGTCACGTCATCTTCGACGGTCTGAAGCAATGATGTACGGGTGTCATCAAGGCGCCGAACTGCGTCGGCCAAGAGCATCTGTTCCTGTTGCCTGGCTGCCGCCACTCGCGCGTCTGCTCTTCGTTCACCCTCTGCAACGCCTTGATCGTAGTCCGAAAGACCCTGGTCGCCGACAAATCGATCGCCGGTGCCAAAATCCGTCAGCGCCAGACTGCGGCAGCGAACCCCGGAGGCACGAATTACCGCCTGCTTGAGGACCGTATTCTCCGAACGCAGGTGATACAGATCAAGGAGGCGATTCACGGTCCGCTGTAGCGCTTCGGTTTCAAACGGCTTCATCAAAAACTCCGCCGCTCCTGCCTTCATCGCCTGAACCGCGAGATCCACGGTGCCATATCCAGTCATCACCAGCCCCATCAGGCGGTGATCGAGTTCACAGGCCTGTTGGAGCAGCGCGATGCCGTCCTGGTCCGGCAATTTGACGTCGGCGATCAAGAGCGATACAGGCTCCTCCTTTAGTGCCGCATAGGCTTCCCGTGCGGACCCAACCGCGCGCACACGATGCCCCGCCTGTTGCAGCAGCCTCATCAATAGATCCCGGATCGCCTCCTCATCGTCGACGACTAAGATCGAACTATTTCGTTGCCCACTGGAGCTGAGGTATGGCTGAGTGAGTATCGACTGTCCGTTCGCAGCCCGTTCCATTTACAGCAGCGCCTCCTCTCCACCAGCGCCAGCGATGACGATGCGCCCCTCCTCTTCAAGTTTCCGGCACACTTTGAGTATATTCTGCTGCGCCTTCTCGACATCTGCCACCTTCATCGGTCCCCTTGCCTCCATGTCGTCTTTCAGCATCTCCGACGCCCGGCTCGACATGTTTTTCAGGAACTTCTCCTTTGTTTCCGGGCTCGCTCCACGCAACGCCACAGGGAGATCCTCTTTACTGACCTCTTTCATCAACTCTTGCATGCCACGGTCATCGAGCTTAATCAGATCGTCGAAGACGAACATCAACCCTCGGATCGTATCGGCCAATAGCTGATCGCGTTCGGCGATTTTCGACATGATGCCACCCTCCGTGGCCTTGTCGAGTGTCGTAAGAATATTCGCGGTCGCTTCAGCGCCTCCGACGCTTGTCGCGCGAGTGCCGGCACTCGCGACGAGTGAGCTCTGCAACGCATCGCTGAGTTCCTCGAGCACGCTCGGTTGCAAGTCCTCCATCGTGGCAAGGCGCAAGGCGACATCCGCGCGGAGGGCTTCAGGTAAGTCAACCATGACGACGCCGGCCTGATCCGGATCCATATGCGCAAGGATCACGGAGATCGTCTGGGGATGCTCAGTCTTGATCATCTGTGAGATGGCTTTTGCATCGACCCACTTCATCGCATCGAGCCCCGGATACACCTTGCTGGTCATGGACTCAAGCATACGATTTGCTTTTTCAGGGCCGAGCGCCTTGGACAGAATGGTTTTGATGTAGTCCCTTCCATGAAACGTCACATCGCCGCTTGCACTTGCCTTCTCAAATTCATCGATAACGATCGATTCCTCTTCCCTGGTGATATTCGCCGTCGCGTTCATAAACGCACCCAATCGGCGGATCTCCTTGGGATCAAGGTTCTTCATCACCGACGCAGCGGCGTCTTCCCCGATCGCTTTCAGGAGAATGGCTGCCTTTTGTTCGCCGCTGAGTTGCGTGGCCATTGCTACATGCGCCTCGCTAGCTAGTCTTCAACCATTGCTTGACGACCAGTGCGGTGGTATCAGGATTGCCCCGAGCCATGTCGACGATCTGTGAGCGGGGTTTTCCCGTCAACGATGCTTCAACCTGGCTGACCGAAGCGGGAAGCGGCGGCGTGGCACCCTCAGCCGATGACCCAGTCGTCCCCAGCATCGCCATCAAGGGACGCACCACCATGAAGAGGATCAGGAGAAAGAGGGCTCCCCCAACCCCATAGCGAATATAGGGGGTGAAGGAACTGGACGTCTCTGCCGCAGCCTCAACGCCTTGCCCAGGAGGTTCTTCCGTTGCAATGTCGAATTGCACGTTGGTGACCTGTACTTGATCCTGCCGCTCTGCCGAATAGCCCATGGCTTTTTTGACGATCTCTTCGATGCGCTTCATGTCTTCTTCAGGCCGTGCCACATACTTCTTCGCCGTATCGCTTGTGGTCTTCCCCGCTTCGGACGGCGCAGCCGTTTCGTAGATGCCATCCACCAGCACCGCTACGGAAAGTTGTTTGATGCTGCCACTGGATTCCACGACTCGGGAAACCGTCCGGCTGATTTCATAATTCACGGTTTCGTTCTTCGTCTGATTGTTGTTCGAACTCGTTTGAACCGGCTCTTGGCCTGCCCCTTCCGGGAGATTCGATTGGACGCCCGGCACGCCACCGGATGATACACCGTTGACTCCATTGGCTTTTTCCTGGCCGCGCTGTTCGCTCCGAACGACCTGACTGTTCGGATCGTACCGCTCTTCAGTCGTTTCCACTTTTCGGAAGTCGAGAATGCTGGACACCCGCACCACGGCTTTATTCGCTCCGACGATTCGCTCCAACATCGTTTGGATGCGCGTCTCGATATCCTTTTCAACCGTTCGTTGGTATTCCAGCTGCGACCCGGTGAGCCCCGTGGCGTCGTCGCTCCCAGATGCCGATGAAAGGAGCCGGCCATGCCCATCCACCACAGTGACATCCTTGACTTGAAGGCCCTCGACGCTGCTCGATACGAGGTGAACGATCCCATTCACTTGTGTCTTGGCGAGGGCTTGTCCGTTCCGCAACGACACGACGACCGAGGCACGCGCCCGATTCTCATCGCTGGAGAACAATCGCCGTTCCGGTGTGGCAAGATGGACACGGGCTCGCTCTATCTCCGGCATTTGCGCAATGGTCCGTGCCAGCTCCCCTTGTAATGCGCGACGATAATTGAGCTTCTGAACGAAGTCAGACATGCCGATCGACGATCGATCGAAAATTTCAAAACCCACTCCGCCCCCATGAGGGAGCCCCTGGGTGGCTAACTGCAATCGCATCTCATGGACTTGGGCACTGGGAATAAGAATGGTGTTGCCGCCGCCGGTCGTCTCATACGGCACTTTCGTCTCTTTCAGCTTATCCACAATCCCTGCCGCATCCTCAGGATTGAGGTTAGTGAACAGGACCTGCATGTCGGGCTGTTGCGTCCATAGGGCGATGGCGATGAGACCGGCAATAGAGCCGGCAAGCGCGACCAGAACGATCATGCGTTGGTTGATGGAAAACTTGGACAGCATAGGCGACCTTATTCCTCGCTAGGAGCGTTCTCGACACCCGTGAAGCGTATCTCGTGAAGCGTCGTTCGTTTTCGGGTTCGAACGTTTCACGTTTCACGCTTCACGAACGACGAGGATGGACTTTTCAGCATCCTGTCAGATCTGCATCCGCTGAATTTCTTCGTAAGCCGACACGAGCTTGTTTCTGATTTGCATCATCAGCTGGAAGGACACATCGGCTTCCTGTAAGGCCACCATCGTCTGATGGATATTCTGTGTCTGGCCGGTCATCAGCGCCTCGGTCGCCTGACTCGCTTCCAGCTGGATGTCGTTGGCTTTACCGATCGCTTGTTGCAGCGAATTCATAAATCCGCTTGAGGGAGCGCCCCCGACCGCATGAGAAACGGCGGCGTTGTCCACCGTGGACACTGTTGGCATGGTGATCGCTTTGATCTGATCCATGACTACCTCCCGATCTCCAGCGCCTTATTCCACATGGCGCGGGTCGCGTTAATTGCTTGCACGTTGGCTTCGTAGGAGCGGGACGCCCCGATCATGTTCACCATTTCTTCCATGACGTTGATGTTCGGCATCTTGACGAATCCTTTCTTGTCGGCGTCCGGATGACGCGGATCATAGATCACCTGCCCGGGCCTTCTATCTTCCTGTACGCGCAGCACCTTGACGCCATCGAGCGCGTGAGCCCCTGGCCCCGTCGATACCTGACGAAACGTCCGTTGGAATGGACTGGCGACCGGCGTGGATTGAAACACCACATCCCGGCGCTTGTACGGACCGCCACTGGGCGTATGCGTGGACTGTGCGTTCGCTAGATTGCTGGAGATTACGTTGAGCCGCTGACGTTGCGCATCAAGCGCGGTCACGGACACTGCCATGCTGTCGGTCATATCCATAGTCGTTCCTCCAGGCTACAGGCCAGAGGCAAGGGGTACAGACCTCTCGCCATTGTTGTTATCGCCCCTCGCGGATTGCGCCCATCAGCTGCCGGAAACGGATCGCCATAATTGACGCAGCACTGTTGTACTGCATGGCGTTATCCGACATTTTTGCCATCTCCAGCTCGATGTTGACCGAGTTGGCATCCAAGGGTATATCCCCCGCAGGCACGGGGCCGAGCCTTCCCATCGCCTTCTGAAACGAGTTTCCGCGTGGACCGATGTGCTGCCCCTGAGTCACCGCGAGTGTGATAAGGCCTCTCCCTCGATGCGCGGCCTGCAAAGAATCCTGAAAACTGAGATCGACGGCGCGATAGCCTGGCGTTTCTTCGTTCGCGATGTTCGAAGCAATCACCCGCTGTCTGGCTTGACGCATATCCAGCGTGCGATGGAGCAATTGCATGGTGCGATCAAATATCGTCATGAGGCTCCTCCTCTGGTTTCTCGTCCATTGATGCCTGTGCAATCGTAATGCCATTGACGACATGCAGAGAGAGCTGGTCTCGGCAGAGCCAACCAAGGACTCTCATGCGACTCACATCTGCCGATCGGCAAAGCCTGCCGGCTGTTTTCTGCCCACGCCATGCTGGATGGCTGGATTATGCAGAGTCCTGACAACTTGTCCCTCGATATTCTCGAAGTTTGTTACGTAACGTACGGATGCTGATCCCGAGTTCTTTCGCCGCATGAGTACGATTCTCCCTCACTCGTGTGAGGGTTTGAAAAATTAGTTCCCGCTCCATTTCCCATAACGAACCGTTTCCGGAAGGCTGCGGTATGGATGGAACTGGCGCGGGAGACACCGGTTGTCCGCCGGATTCCAGCAACAAGTGGCCGGGGAGGATCGCTGCGTCTCCGGCTAAGAGCACGGCGCGTTCCATAACATTCTCCAATTCGCGCACGTTCCCTTTCCATCGCCTGTCCTGAAGCATCGCATAGGCCTCCTCCGACACCGCCGGAAGCGGAAAGCTATTGCGGGCCGCAGAGACCGCCACAAAATGCCTCGCGAGCAATGGGATGTCAGCGGGCCGTTCCCGCAACGGAGGGACCGTGATGGGGAACACATTCAATCGGTAATACAAGTCTTCCCGAAACCGTCCCTGCTCCACTTCGTGATAGAGCGATCGGTTTGTCGTCGCAATGACCCGAATATTCACGGATACGGGTTCCCGACCTCCGACGCGGTCCACTTCCCGCTCCTGAATGACACGGAGCAACTTGGCCTGCAAGCCCATGTTCATTTCACTGATTTCATCCAGCAGCAACGTGCCGGTGTGCGCCATCTCAAACTTGCCGATTTTCTTCATGATAGCCCCGGTAAATGCTCCGCGCTCATGGCCGAACAGTTCGCTCTCCAGAAGTCCGTCCGGTAATGCCGCACAATTGACGGCAATAAACGGGCGATGCGCACGAGGGCTTCTACTGTGGATAAAGCGGGCCAGCAGTTCTTTCCCTGTGCCGCTTTCTCCATTAATAAGGATGGTCGCTTGGCTCGCGGCGACTCCCTCAGCGGTACTAAGCAAACGGACCATGCCCGGGTCTTGTGTCAGGATTGACCGCTGGTCGATCGGCGATGGCGCCGAAGCATCAGTCCCTCGCGCTTTCAGATTGGCGATCACTCGCTCGAACAAATCGGTGGAGAATGGCTTGAGAATGTAATCGCTCGCCCCGTACTTCATCGCCTCCACGGCAGTCTCCACCGTCCCGTAGGCGGTCATCAGGACCATCAACGTGCGTGGCGAGCGATGCTTGATCTCTTTGATCAAGTCGAGACCACCAAGACGCGGCATCTTCAGATCGGTCACCACCAACCAGGGTTTGTACCGGCTGACCTGTTCGACGGCATCGGCGCCATCGATCGCCCCCTGCACGTCATACCCCAGGCGACGGACTGACTCCATTAAGGCAGTCCGCATGGATGGATCGTCATCGACGATCAAAATCCGCTCGGCGGGTGCGAGAACATCTCTCGCTGGGCCTGCTGTGTCGTGTTCGCTCATGCGGAGGTCTCCTCTTCAACGCAGTGGCGCTCGCCAATCATGGCCATAATACCGACCCCGTCTCCGAGATCAGGACCAGGCGATTGTAGTGTTTTGGCACGATCCGCCTCCCGATGATGTGGAAGCACGATCCTAAATGTCGTACCACGTCCCTCAACACTCTCCACGTCGATCCGGCCCCGATGCGCTTCGACAATCGCATGGACGATGGCCAACCCTAACCCGGTACCCTCGTCCCGCGTGGTGAAAAATGGATCAAAGATCCTCGGACGCTCGGCCGCTGCAATGCCCACGCCGGTATCTGAAACCGAGAGCCGAAGCGCCGGTCCTCCGGAAGCCTGTTCCTCAGTAAGGGTCGCCGACAGTGTCAGCGTTCCACTGTCGGGCATGGCGTGGATGCTGTTCAGGATCAAGTTCAGGAGCACTTGCTTCATTTGCCCCGCATCGCACCAGATCTGAGATGCCAGAGGATCGACGTCCAGACGAATGTCGATTCTGGTGTTTGCCACGGCATGGGCGGCGAGCGTCAACGCATCGAGCATGAGGACTTCCGTCTCATGCCACTCCCCACGGGAACAATCAGGCTTGGTATAGAGCAGAAGATTCGTCAGAAGACGATTCATCATATGGACAGACGATGAAATATGCTCGGCGTATTTTCGCAATGCCGGAGCGCCATTCAAATCACGGCGCAACATCGATGCAAACAGTTCAATGCTGCCGAGGGGATTCCGAATTTCGTGGGCAATCCGCCCGACCATCTCACCCATGGCCGCCAACCGATTGCGGCGCTGCAGCCGATCCTCCAATTCTCGTACCGCCGTGACATCCTGAATCAATAGCACACTCCCGGCATGACGCCCCTCGCTGGTCTGCAAGGCACGTTGGGAAAGCGAGACGGCCGCACCCTGTTGCGTGGTCAAAGGATAGACGTCGCCATCCAGCTGCGCCTCCTTGAGACAAACGGCTAAGGAACGGCCGATAATCTGTTCGCGCGGCAGTCCAAGAAGTTGCTCGCCGGCCTGATTGCAACGGGCGATCGTCCCTTCTGTGTCCATCACAAGCAAGCCCGTCGAAAGGGACTCCACAATCGCCGTCAAGTGCTCTCGCAACTCTTCATTAGCACGCAGATTCCGGCCGAGCGCTTCGTTGCGGTCGGCCAGTTCCACATCGAGCTGCTCCAACCGGGACGTCAATGTCTGATAGGACTGTTGCAACGTCGCCGCCGCATCGTCGAAGCTCCGAAAGGCATCGTGCAGCAAATCACTTTCCGTGGTCGCCGAAGCAGGATGCACGTTCATCACATTATTCTCCTTCCTTCGCCATGGCCGCTTGGAGACCTATCTGCATTGCTCCCGCAGCACGATGGAGTAGTGGATCGTCGAACTCCGCGTCCGGCACCATGACTCTCGACCTGGTTCCTTGACGGTTCTTGGCCTCCGGGTTCAGCATGATCTGTACCCGGGCCCATTCGGCCTCCATGGGGTCCGGTCCGGCCTTCAGTACCTGCCGGTAGAGATCCACGGCACGTTCAGATTTATTCAGTTGTAAGAGCAGGTCGGCGTACAGCAGAAGATCCTGCGGCGCACGGAGCACGTTGTTTCGCAATGCATCCTCGAATGCCGCAGCGGCCTCCTCTCGCTTCTGGTCTTCTGCCAGCGTCCGCGCCAGCGTCACGTAGATCCAACCTCGCGCCGCATCACGCGGCTGAGACCGCGTCCAGTGACGCATGACCCGGATGGCGCTCTGGCGGTCGCCTTGCTCCAGCATGGCCGTTGTCAATTGGCGTGAGACCAGCGTTGACCGCTCACTCCTCGGATACTGGAGGCGGAAACTTTCGAATACGTTCTGAGCTGCCGCAGGATCGTGCTGATCCAGATAACTTTCGCCAAGACCAAAAAGTGCCTCTTCGTGAAGTGTTGCCGCTTTCCGATTCTTTACCAACATTTGATACAGGCGTACCGCTTCGGTGGAAAAGCCCAGCCGGCGATGTGTGTCGGCCACCTCCAATAATGTCCGCGTCCCTATGTAATGCTGCTCTGGAGCCTGCCCGTGACTATGAAATAGCGTGAGAGCTTGGACATCCTGCTTGCTCTTGAGTGCCGCTTCCAGCTGGGGTTTCAAGAGAGAGGCCAGATGGAGTCCGGCAGTCTGAGGCCACGGGTCCTGTGGAATGATACCGGTTCGCCGAGTGACGGCTTGATAGACCTCAATGGCACGCGGCAGATCACCGCGCAATTCGTAGTACTCCGCCAAATGAAAGAGTGCCTCGCTACCGAGTAGGTCATCCTGGTGTTCGCGGACAATGGCCTTATGGAGCGCTTCGCCTTCTGATACATCCAGGTAGGAAATACCGCTCCCTCGGATCATGCCTTCCACTTTTTTTCGCAAGAAGTCCTCTCCTGCCGACGCCGCAATTTCCTGTTCCTTCCGTGACAGTCGCATGCGAGCGACGACCGCGGCCGCCGTATCTGCATACTGTGTCTGGGCGGCAGTGTAAAACTGCTCTGCCTGAGTGCGTAACCCGAGCCGGCTGTGACTGTCTCCAAGACGGATCAGTGCTGTACCCGCGTATCGGTGCGAAGGAAAGAGGTTGTACAGGAGCAGATCGATCTCGCACGCTCTTTTGAGCTCCTGAACTTCAAAGAGGGCATCGCCATATTGCTGCAACCCATCGACATTTGTTTTTAGAACACTCGGCCAGCGCCGATACAGGAGGTCATACAGCAGCACCGCCTCTCGCTTGCGCCCCTGGACGTAGACAGCATTGGCCTGATCCAACGTCGCTCGCACGACAAGACGTTCCTCCGTCGAACGAGTCCTTACTATTCCAAAGGCCCGTTCTGCTTCTGTCCATCGCCCCAGCTCCCCAAGTGTGACCCCCAACGCGAGCATGGATCGGTCCGCATCGTGACGAGGCAGCTCGCGGGAAAGAGCATACTCATAGGCGACAACGGCTTCCTGGAACCATCCCATTTCGACATACAGGTCACCAACCCGCCAGAATGCCCTGAACGCATTGGCATTCTTCGGATACGCGCCAATGATGCTGCGATATTGCGCAATCGCTTCTCTCCGCCCATGGTCGGTCGGGTTTTCGAGCAGGGTGAGTTCGGCCAAGAAGGCCTTCACCGGCGGAATCAACCCTCGGGCGGAATCGAGTCTGGTGAGCGCGTCAAAACCTGCGCGGGCGACGGCATACTGCTTGCGGGCGAGCGCCTCAACCGCCGCTAGGAATTGTGCAGACTCCGGCCCCTCCACCGTTCGCTCATAGCGGGGCCCGTCATCGGGCAACGCAATTCGTGACGAGGGAGTCCCCACATCCACCTGAGAGGGCGCCGTATGGGTTGGTGATGGAGTGGCCAGCGACTCTTGCGGCTCAGCGGCAACTGCGACCTGAAGCACGAGACCCTGTGCAAGCATACCCACGATCAACCAATTGCATGAAGTGCTCATACTCATAGACACGTTAGGGGTTCAGCAATTTCTGTGCCCTTATCATTGCGCAACAAAATGCCCGCTGTACGAGTAAACTTGCCGCCATGCACGCGATGATTCGACGAAACCTGTCAAGCGCCCGACACCTCGCTCATGCGTTCGTCAATCAATTGACGGAGTGAGCGCCAAGAAGACTTCAAGAATTCGACGCGAGCGGGTCAAGACGTATCGGGAGAGATTGACTGGAGCAGTGGATCGTCCTAGCGGGTTTCACGATGCAAATTTCTAGTTTGTCAGCAACTTGAAATGCTTGGAAAGTTTCTGGTTTCTAGTTTCAAGTTGCTCGTTTCGGACTGCGGAAATTCTGATCTCGAACATGCAACTAGAAACGCCTGAACGAGATACGTTTCACCGGTTATTGTTGGCTAAAAGACGGGACAGCCCTGAGTCTTCGAAGCAAACCCTTTCCGCTTCATTTTCTCAACGAGGGTGGTACGGTTCACATGGAGCAGCTGAGCTGCCTTGCTCGTAATCCAATTGGCCTGTCGAAGCGCGCCAACGATGAGACGGTTTTCGAACTGCTCAAGCTCTCGTGACAGGTTGACCCCCTGCTCGCTGAAACCGATGAAGTGCGACGCAGTCTGTTCCGTGGTTACCGAAGAGCATTGGAGACGCTCCGGAAGATCAGACACTTCGATAATCCCAGACCGACTCAACACCGCGAGGCGCTCGATCATGTTCTCCAGTTCACGAATATTTCCAGGCCAGTGATGGTCCATCAAACGGGCCATTGCGTCAGAGGAACAGACTGCCATGGCAGTCTGCTTGCCGCAGTTCAATCTCTCCAAGAAATGATTCACCAATAATGGGATATCGCTTCGCCGTTCTCTCAGCGGTGGAACAGTGACAGGAATGACATGCAGGCGATAGTACAGATCTTCCCGAAAGCGCTTCTGCTGCACGGCTACTTCCAGATCCTGATTGGTCGCTGCGACGACGCGAATATCCACGTCGATCGTTTTCGTGCCTCCCACCCGCTCGAACGACCGCTCTTGCAGCACCCGAAGCAGCTTCACTTGCAACCCAAGGCTCAA
>JACQEY010000105.1 GCA_016200355.1 Nitrospirota bacterium | reverse complement strand
CTGCCAGCGAGCTCCGATAGCGTGGCGATGAACGACGCAAATTCCATGCGTCTCCCGGGCATCGTCGAAAGGCGCCTTCTCAGCCACCAGTTCGGTTTTCCCTTCTTGTCGGCACCACGAACAGACAACCTTCATTATTGATCCTTTCGTTGCTGTCTAGAGCTCCGAGCAGGCCCGCCAATGGAGCGCCAGTCTCGTGAAACTCAAGCCTGCTCGACCGGTTCTTCGAGCAGCGCCTCACTAGTCTCTGTCTCAAAGGCCGCCACGACCTCACCTTCCGCAAGATCACTCGTGGCAGGGAATTCTTCTGAGGCGTGCGCCTCGGAGGTCTCGACGACCTCCAGTGGCTCTTCTTCAATCGGCAATAGGGCCTGTTCGGACTCGCCGAGTTCTTTGAATTCACGCAACTGCGGGAGCTGACTCAAATCCTGTAACCCAAAATGCTCGAGGAAAAACTTGGTCGTCCCATACATGATCGGCCGGCCAGGCACGTCTTTTCTCCCGACAATCCGCACCAACTTGCGCTCACACAACGTGCGCAGGACACCGGACGTTTCGACACCACGAATCTCTTCGATCTCGGATCGCACGAGCGGCTGTTTATAGGCAATAATGGCAAGTGATTCGAGCGCGGAGCGAGAGAGCTTTTGCGCCGCCTTGGCTTTATCCATTCGTTTCAGCCATGGCCCATACTCCTGCTTCGTCACCAGCCTATACCCGCCTGCAACCTGCACAAGCTGAATGCCTCGCCCATCCTGATCTAAATCGTGTGTGAGAATCCCCAGGGCCTGAACAATTTCGGCTTTTGAGACTGTCCCCACGATAGACATCAGTCGAGCAACCGGCACTGGTTCTGGTGATACGAACAAGACGGCTTCGAGAATGGCTTTGAGTTCCCGCGCGTTGATGGCTTCTGCCTGGCTGTTCACCGCCTCGATTCCGGACTCCTTCGGCACCTCGTCCGGCACTCCGTCGCCTTCAATCGCCGACACGGACTCTGCGAGAGCGATGTCTTCTGTTTCTTGTTCCACGGTTGAGTTCATGCTCCCCTCCATTCAGCATCGTCCAATTCTGCCGGGTCTGGCACCAGTGAGAAGGCGCGCGACACGAGAATCGGCCCAAAATGTTCTGGCTGGAATACCCGAACCGTTCGAAGCCGAATCAGTTCCAGCAACGCCAAAAACGTCACAATGATGACAAGACGATGACAGGACGGCTCGAAGAGCGCGACAAAACTCACCGACTCCTGCCCCTCCAACATTTCCAAAATCGCGTTCATCCGCTCCCGAACCGTCACGTTATCCGGCAAAATCTCCATGAACTTCTTGCCGGGATTGCGATTGAGAATTCCCTGCAACACATCCACTAAATCGAACAGGCTGACATTGTCCAGCAGCGTCTCTTCCGATTCTAATTCGACCGCCGGGCTCTGCTCACGACTGTAAATCTCCCGCCACAATTGCTCATGCTCGTCCAACTGACGGGCAGCCTCTTTGAACTGTTTGTACTCGAGCAGCCGTCGCACCAATTCCTCTCGGGGGTCTGGTCCGTCTTCCTCATCGGCGACCATCTCATCTGCAGGAAGCAGCATCTTCGATTTGATCTGGAGCAGGGTCGCAGCCATCACGAGAAATTCCCCCGCGACAGTCAAATTCAGGTCTTCCATCGCCTTAATATAGGTGAGATATTGCTGAGCAATCAGATGGATGGGAATGTCGTAAATATTGATCTCGCTCTTTTTAATGAGAT
This sequence comes from Nitrospirota bacterium, assembly GCA_016200355.1. Lineage (GTDB taxonomy): Bacteria > Nitrospirota > Nitrospiria > Nitrospirales > Nitrospiraceae > Palsa-1315. The sequence goes on along the minus strand of JACQEY010000105.1, from coordinate 1,402 downwards.
GGAGCAAGAGATCGAGGGGCCCTTCAAAGTTCTCGATGCGAACTTGGTAGGGCAGTTCGGTTTGTTCTGAGGCGTCGAAGTGGTTATCCACAAGCGGACTTATACCAGACTTGGTGGGGGCGGAGCAAGCCTCCATCTATTAGTAGTGGTAAGCCAGGAAGAGACCTATGCGTGACCGCGACGAATCCTGTAGATGATCAGCAGGGCGCCGAACGTCAGAAGCATGAAGATAACCACATATTGCACGACCGCATTGTCCCGCTCTGGGGGTGCCGGTACGGTCGCCGACCTGGACGCCCTGGTAAACTGCGAACCCTTTTCAAACAAAGCTGTGGAAAAGTCGTCTTGGCCCTTGAAGGACGCATCGGAAAAATCCGCCGTCGATCGGAATGTGGCCTGGCGAAAGTCCGCGTCCCTATCGAACTGGGTAAAGGTAAAGAACGCCTCACGGTCGAACGCTGCGTGGGAAAAGTCTGCCAGGCCTTGGAACCGGCTCCCGGAAAACCCGGTGCCCAACTTGAAATACGTGCGCGATAGATTCGCGCCCTTCTCGAAGCCCACTTCCAAAAATTCCGCCATTCCGTTGAACATCGACTGCTGGAATGTAACCGGCCCCTGGAAGACAGAACGGTGAAATCTCGTATGTGGGCCAAACGCCGTTTTCTCAGCAAACACGTCGCGCAGAAACCGGCCCTGCACAAAATAGCTCTCCCGCAAGAACACAGCGCCCGACAATGTCACCGGCTGAATGAACACGACCCGCGAGAGATCCACCACCTGCTCAAACCTCGTCCCGCTGAACGTCACAGGCCCCTTCACCACCAATAGTCCTTGTGCCGATCTATGCTTGATCGCTCCGCGCACGACCGAATTGACGATCATCATGGAGCCGGGAATCACGCGTAGCTCGTGTCCCTGCAGCTCCTTCATCCCCTCAAACTCAGGCGGCAACGGACTCACTGGCAACGCATCCAGAGACAGATCGCCACGAACAACTACCCCCGAAAGATCGACCCCCTTCCCTTCTTTGAACGCCTGTAAGAGCTGCGCCGCATCCACCGCTTGCGCCTCCCGCTCTTGCTCCGTGCAACCGGCGCCCAGATGACGTGTCAGCGCCACCCCAAACCCTGAAGGAGGCGTTTCCATCTGACAGTTCAAAGCCGCGGCGCCAAGTGGAAGCCAGAGAAGGGCCAGCCCATTCACCGCGATCCATGCAAATACTCGGTTCATCATGCATGCCCTTATACGGAATGCCATGTCTCCAACGCAAGACAAGAACCGCTCACTCGCTGTAATCCCAACATGAGAATGTCCGCTTTGACCAAAGTAGAAATGTCCTCTTGTGTAGACTCCTGGCCCTCACTGGGAGGGCAGCATGGTCAGAGAGGAGACGGTGCGGATG
>JACQEY010000104.1 GCA_016200355.1 Nitrospirota bacterium | reverse complement strand
TGTCAGACTCGGTGGCGCCGCTGGTGAACACGATCTCTTTGGCGTCGGCGTGGATGAGCCGGGCAATCTGCTGACGCGCGCACTCGACCGCCTCCTCGGCTTCCCATCCGAAGGGATGGTTGCGGCTGGCCGCGTTGCCGAACTTCTCGACGAAGTACGGCAGCATTGCTTCCAGGGCCCGCGGGTCCATGGGGGTGGTGGAGTGGTTATCCAGGTACAGCGGGAATTTCATCGCTCGACTCCTTCTACGGTAGTGGTCGGCTGGATCGTAATCAAGGGCGTGCCGCCCATCATATCTTCAACGGTCATGTTGTTCAGAAGCTGATAGATGCTGTCTTGCACCTTGCGCAAGGGGGTTCTGATGTTGCAGTGTTCACGCTGCAGGCAGGCCGACTCGTCCTTGTCGTGATAGCAGTCCGCGATGCCGAGCGGGCCTTCGATGGCTTCCAGGACTTGGGCTATCGTGATCGTCCCCGCATTGCGGGCCAGCAGATACCCGCCCTTCGGGCCGTTTTGGCTTTCGACGATCCCATGTTTGGCGAGTGCCTGGAGCACTTTGGCCAGGAGTTCCACCGGAATATGGTGCTCTTCGGCAATCTCTTTGGTATTGATGATCCTGGCCTGCGCGACATCGCCGTACTGCACTGACGCGATGTACTGAAGCGCCATCAATCCATAGTCGGCTTTTTTGGAAAGCTTAAGCACGCGCAACCTCCGACTGAGAAAGTCGGGGACCTGCCAGGTCTCCGATCAAATTGGTCGGACAAAATGTATCATTGAAACGCTGGCCCTGTCAATTAATAATAAGTCTATTAAATACATGGCCTTACGATGTAAAATAAGCCGTGCACACGAAATATTGACTATGATACAGTATGCAAACTAAAACTTTGTAAGGATTGAACGAGAAGGACTTGGTGATGGGCGGAACCAATCCATACATTGAAAAAGTCGAAGCTGAGCGGCCGGTGAAACCTTACACGGTCACATTTGTCTCGCCTAACAAGACAGTCAAGGTTCTAGTTGAGCCGGAGAAAACTCCCTATGGTCCCACCGGTCTTCCCGGCAGCCTCTTGGATATTGCGTTGGGGGCAGGGGTGGATTTGGAACATGTCTGCGGTGGAGTCTGCGCCTGTTCCACCTGTCATGTCATCGTGAAGCAGGGGCTTGAGTCCTGTCCCGAAGGCACGGATGACGAGTTCGATCAACTGGAGGAGGCTCCGGGGCTTACCTTGCAGTCCAGACTGGCCTGTCAGTGTGTGCCGAACGGGACCATGGATCTTCTGGTGGAGATTCCCGCAGTGAATAAAAATCTCGCCAAGGAAGGCCACTGACAGTTCCCTTACGCAGCACTCTTCTGCAACTTCACCTGCGCCGCCTTTACTTCACTTAAGCCGCATGCTATGCATACAAACTTCGCGGCACTCGATTGTACGCTCTTGTTTAACGAGTAGAGATGATGGCCGAAGTCCGAGTACGCTTTGCTCCGAGTCCAACCGGGTACCTGCATATCGGCGGGGTCCGTACCGCTCTCTTCAATTGGCTCTTTGCCCGCCATGCCAAAGGGAAATTTATCCTGCGCATCGAGGATACCGATCAAGACCGTTCAACGGAGGAGGCGATTCAAGCCATTCTGGACGGCATGCGGTGGGTGGGGCTGGATTGGGACGAGGGTCCCTTTCGCCAGACCGATCGCATGGATCTTTACCGGCAGCAAGCCCTACGGTTGCTGGAGCAGCAACAGGCCTATTGGTGCGTGTGTACGGCGGAGGAATTGGAGACTCGGCGGAAGGACGCGATGGCCAGGGGGCTTCAGCCCGGATACGATGGGCGGTGTCGCGAACGCGGGCTTACGAATCAAAATGGGGATGCGGCTCTTCGTTTCAAGGCATCTCGCGAAGGCCAGACCGTGGTGGAGGATCTGATCAAAGGGCGGGTAGTCTTTGAAAATAACATCGTGGACGATCTGATCATTCTCCGTTCCAGCGGGTATCCCACATACAATTTCTCGGTCGTGGTGGATGACGCGCTTATGGGGGTGACCCATGTGATTCGCGGCGACGACCATTTGAACAACACCCCCCGGCAGATTCCCATCTTCAAGGCGTTGGGGTATGACGTGCCGCGCTTCGGGCACTTGTCCATGATCATGGGGGCGGACAAGGCCAAGTTGTCCAAGCGGCATGGAGCCACGTCGATTCTGGCCTATAAAGACATGGGCTACCTGCCGGAGGCCATGATCAATTATCTGGTACGACTCGGCTGGTCATTCGGCGACCAGGAGATATTTTCGCTGCCCGAGCTCATCGAGAAGTTTGATCTGGCCCATGTGCAAAAATCCGCCGCGGTGTTCAATCCGGAGAAGCTCCAGTGGATGAACGCGCACTACATCCGGCACGGTGAGCCGAAGCGGTTGGCCGGGCTGCTGCGGCCGTTTTTCGGGCAGGTTGGTCTTGGCGAAGCCGCCGGGAAGGCCTTGGATGACTGGCTGGAGAAGCTGGTGGTGGCCTTGCAAGAGCGGTCACGAACCTTCGTAGAAATGGCAGCGGCAGCGGCGCCGTATCTACAGGACGAGATCGTGGTCGAGGCCGCCGCAGCCGAGAAGTTCCTCACGCCGGCGATCGCATCGTCGTTGACCGCACTGACGGACCGGCTCGAAGGCACGGCCGAGTTTTCCAAGGCGGTTCTGGAAGAGACGTTCAAGAAGTTCCTGGAAGAGGAAGGGTTGAAGATCGGTCAACTGGCTCAGCCGGTTCGGGTCGCGTTGACCGGCCGCGCCGCCAGCCCGGGGATCTTCGAGGTGATGGACTTGCTGGGGCGGGACCGGACCTTGTCTCGGCTGCGCCAGGGCACTGCGCTGGCTGCGCGCGCACGCCCTTGACTCTGCCCAGCCAGTATATTACGCTGGACCCGCGCTTGGGGGATCGTCTAGTGGTAGGACGTCAGACTCTGGATCTGACTACCTAGGTTCGAATCCTAGTCCCCCAGCCACGAAGTCATACATTGCGTTTTCCGCTCTCGAAGAGCCGATCCGCTAGGGTCGGCTCTTTCATATTGACCGCATGTCGCACGACCGGCTGGTCCCATCGTCTAGCCTGGCCTAGGACGGAGCCCTCTCAAGGCTCAAACACGGGTTCAAATCCCGTTGGGACCACCAACACTTACGCGAATCTCCCTTTTCAGCGTGAGACTAGAGACCTCGTGTTGGTTGTGTGCGAAGGTTGCGATGGAGCCGTGTCGCCCTGGTCGGGACCATGTCCCGGCCAGGGCGCTGCACATGGATGCAGAGAATGGGGCAGGAGGCGCAGGGTTAGAATTGGTCGGCAATATGCTTGGCCCCTTTCTTCAGCGCGGTGCGCCACTCCGCTTCGAGCGCCGCATCGCATTTGGGGTCGCATTCTTTCACGGTCTTGATCAAGCTGTCGATCCAGTAGGTATAGAGGGAGGGGTCGATCTTCAGGTGTTGACGGTTGTGGCTCTGGCCGATGCGGTCCAGTCCTTGCTGGCCGACCTTGTTGCCTTCGTTGTACATCATCATCAGCGTCAGTCCGCTACGAAGGGCCACCTTCTGCTTGGCGAAGTCCGTATTGCGAAACATGGGGGCGATGGCCGGGCTGCTGGCCAGGAAAATCTCGTAGAAGCGATCCAAGAACTTGGGGTTCACCGAACACCGGCCGAAGCTTTGCGTCACCGCTGACTGTTCCATCGAGTTCCTCCATGAGGTATTGGTGAAATGGACTGCGAGAGGGCCGAAAGGCCTCTCTGCCCTGATGAACCATGCCGCTCGGACCCTTCTTCCCATCAGGATGGTCGAAGGACGTGGGCACACCAGGAGACAACTCTAATGGACACACTGGGGTATTTTATCGGTCTGTAGGCCCCATTACTTAAGCCCCAACCCATTTTTGTCCAAGAAGGTTTGGG
>JACQEY010000016.1 GCA_016200355.1 Nitrospirota bacterium | reverse complement strand
GCTGTGGCAGACGCGGGCACAGTTGTCGATGTGGTTTGTCCCGATCACGCAACGCATGAATTTGCCGAACAGATAATTTTCTTCGTTCGTGCCCCGGCTGGATGAAATGGTCGCGAGGGCATCAGGGCCGTCCGCGTTCTTGATGTCCGTGAACTCTTGTGCGACCCGATCCAATGCCGCATCCCAGGAAATCTCTTCCCAGTCGTTGCCACGTCGCAGCAGCGGAACTCGCAGTCGATCCGGCGCATCGTTATAGGTCCAGCCAAACCGTCCCTTCATACAGGCATGACCCTGATTCGAAGGTCCATCGTCTGCCGGAATCATCTGAACCACTCGTCCATCTCGCACACCCGCATTGAACGCGCAGCCCACGCCACAATAGGCGCAAATCGTACGCTCTATGCTGGTAGGGACTCCCTGTTCAAGCACTGTTTTCTCCGTGAGCGCGCTGGTCGGACATTCCTTCACGCAAGCCCCACAGGAGACACAGTTGGATGTGGCAAACGCCGCCGCCGCGCTCATGAGGGATCCGGCTCCTGCGACTGGCCTCGCCGAAAATCCCCGCCCGAACATCGTCAAGGCATGCGTGCCTTGAATTTCATCGCAAGCCCGCACACAACGCGCGCAGGAGATGCAGGCTGCGTTGTCGAAGGTGAAGAACGGGTTCGAGTCGTCTCGCACGACAGCGCGTTTCTGATGTGCTCCATCGGGATACCGAACTCTATCGACACCGCATGCGAGCGCCAGTTCGCGCAATGGCCCCGAGGTCTCGCTACCTTCAGGCTGTTCAGACATATACAGTTCGACGATATTGTGGCGATGCCGCCTGAGCCGATCGCTCTCGGTTCGGACGACCATATCGGGTCTGACTGGAGTCGTGCAGGAGGCGGGAGTCCCGGACTGCCCATCAATTTCGCAGATACAGAGTCGGCAGGAGCCGAAGGGAGCGAGCTGATGCGAGACGCAGAGGCTGGGGATCGAGATCCCGGCTTTCTTGGCAACCTGGTAGACCGTCTCACCGGGTGAGGCGAGTACCGGACGGTTGTTGATAGTCAGATGTATTGTCTTTGCGACATCAACCATCTCTGAATCCTCTATACTCTTTGATTCCTGTCACGGCCAAGACAAATACGAACAGCGTGAAAGGCGCGACACATGGAACGTGGATTTCCTGATGAGGATCATCGCGAACATGGCGCCGACAGTCTCCCTCGCCGGCTAGTAGCCTCCGCTGGATGAACCACCGTGTTGGCCGCTCATCATCCCGTGCATCTTCTTTTCATGGGAGGCCTTTCCTTTCTCGCGTTGTTCGGGTGTCAAGACCCCGAGCGCATCGTGCCGGGACTTGAACGCCGACATCCGCAATCCCGCTTCCAGCATTTCGCTCTGTTTCACTTTAGCTTCGAACGCGGACAGGTCGGTCTTCTCATCCTCCACCAGCGCCAATAATTCCCGTTCGGCTACCTGGATCTCCGCTTCGGATCTAATCCTTGTACGATCGAAATCCAGTTCAATGGTTTTCAGCTTCTTTACCTGTTCCTCCGTCAGCCCGATCTCTTTGGAATGCTCCAGGAGATGCCGAAGATGGTCGGCGTGATGGGCACGATGGCCCATCATCTTCTCACAACAGCCAGAATGGGCATGGTGCCCCATCATCTCCTTGCAACAGCCATGTTCGCTTGAATACCCGTGTGAGTATCCCTGGTCAGGATCCGCTAGACTCGGCTGCACACCCAATCCCAGTAATGCGATCAGACCCATACCGCCTATGAGAACATTGGTCTTCATCGAACCCTCCTTGGTTGGTGATGATCGGAGCAGGGAACAGAGGCGTATCCTTCTCCCTCGATCGAGTTATTCGCTGTGGAATGTTTCAGAATGGATGTATCTTTCATCCTCGAATTGTCCTGATTGGGCTGAATCCCCCTATCTCGCATTCGTCCTTCATCACGAACTCTCCTGAATAATGCGGGCTAGCCTCTCCCCCCTTGCCTGAATTCGTTTCCGAAATGTTCAATCGCAGTCAGCACCGGATAGGGCGCTCGCCCTCCCAAAGCACAGAGGCTGGTTGCTTTCATGGTCTCTCCAAGATCAGACAACCAACTCCACCATGTTCGTCTCATGATCGTAGACGACGATACCGCCATGCCCAAGAATGGCTCCGGCCTCGGCGAACGCGTCATAGCAAACCGGGATATCCAGTTGCGATTCAGGAAAGAGACTCCCCAACGGCCCCCCGACCTGGACGGCTTTGAATCGTGAGCCCGGTGCCATGCCACCGCCGAATCGATCCAAGACATCATGGAGCGTCAGGCCAAAGGGAATTTCCACCAGCCCCGGCTGCTTCACTCGGCCACCGAGTTGCAGCACCATCGTCCCGCGCGACCCTTCGGTGCCGAGGGAGGCATGCCACGCGCCGCCGTGTGCCAGGATGTTGGGAATCGTCGCAAACGTCAGGACGTTGCTGACGATCGTCGGTTTGCCATAGAGTCCGGACTCTGCCGGGTAAGGCGGCTTCGCCAGCACGACGCCACGGCGGCCCTCCAACGATTCCAGCAGAGCTGTTTCCTCGCCGCAGACGTACGAGCCGGCGCCGACCACCACCTCAAGATCGAACGGATAGTCGTCGCAGTCCAACAGGTCCGCCTCCCGCGCCTTCTGAATCGCGAACCGCATGGCCTGCGCCGCCGCTGGATATTCATACCGGCAATAGATATATCCGCGCGTCGCCCCGACCGCCCGCGCACAGATCATCATCCCTTCGATCAACCGGAAGGGATCGCCCTCCATGATCATCCGATCACAATAGGTGCCGGCGTCCCCTTCATCGGCATTCGCCACGACATACTTCTGCTCCGACTCGGTCTGCTGCGCGACTTGCCACTTTTTCCAGACAGGAAACGCCGCACCCCCGCGACCTCGTAATCGCGAGATGCGCAACTCTTCGACAATCGCCTCCGGCGACAGGTTCTGTACCGCCTCCCAGCCTTTGAACCCACCCCGCGTCTGATATTCATCGAGCGCGAGCGGCTCGGTGATGCCGAAGTTGCCAAAGGTGAAGCGGGTCTGTTGTTGCAGAAACGGTATCTCGGCAACCGGCGTCCCACCCACGCCGCCCACAATGCGCGGCAAATCATTTGGCGATACGTTGAACCAGGCCTCACGCCCGTTGGGCGTATCTCGCTCCACCATCGGCTCCAGAAAAAAGGCTCCGCGCGAGGACGTGCGAATCAGTTGAATCTCAGGACGCTCGCTCCAGGCATCGGCAAGTCGTTCGGCGCCGGCCGCGCGTGAAGAGGTATCGTTGGCAAGATAGCAGCGCGTCGTCTTCATTTATCGTAACTACTCAGGTAAATAGGCTGAAGGCTATTAGTCTCCAGCCTTCGGTCTTCAGCCTAAACACCTGACCCACTGGTCATTCGTGCCTTGCGAGATCATTTATAGTCTTCCCACTTCAGCCTTCAGCCTGAACACCTGAGAAGTTACCCTCTATCTGTAGGGCTCCAGAAGTGACGGGATTATAGAAGGCGTCACTCGCCCACAGAGATCTTCATCGATCATCACAGTCGGCGACACCGCGCAGTTCCCCGCGCAGGACATCTGTTCCACAGTGAAACGCTCTACCTGTGTGCGGTCACCGACAGCCACGCGTACATGATCCTGGATCGCACGGAGGACCAGTACGCCGTGGTTGGCGGTGCAGGATTCGCCCATGCAGACTCGAATGAGGTGCCGGCCAGTCGGCTGAGTCCGGAGGTCGGAATAATAGGACAAGACCCCGGCGACTTGGGCATCCGTCACGCCTAACACCTGCGCAATCTGAGGAATGGCACTCGGCGGCACATGGCCCAAGGCAGACTGGACAGCCAGAAGTGCCTTGAGAATATTCGGCTTGTCCGGCGGCACAGGGCGGCAAGTTTCGAGAGTCTCGGCGAGCCGAGGCTTGTGCCAAGTCGTCATCGAATTACCTCGCAGACTGTAAAGCTATTCAGGATACTCAAACTGGTTTGTTTTGTTTATCTGGTTCATTTGGTCTGTCCGGGTTAACCAAACAAACGAGACAAACCAAATAAACCAAATAACGGTCTTGTTCTATTGGCGGACTTTTTCAGCATCCTGCTAGTCGAGCCCCACATGAGCCCTCAGCTTGTGATAGTCGAATGCTGCCTGGCCCACGCGCCTGATTCCAGGGTCGTGGCGCTCCATGTCGGCAATCAGAACGGCAACCTGCTCGCGGCCGGCTGCTGACGTTGCGACGTGACGCGGCATGTAATTCCCCAGCGACGGGCAGGCTTGTTCCGCCCACTCTAAGTACAGGGTCTCTAAGAATGCGTTCAAGAGTGCCCGATCTTCCTCCGCAGAAATCATCAAGGTCAGAGGCTCCTCAACGGCCAGCTCCGACTCCTTGATCTGCCGGGCCGGTGGCGTCCAAGTCTCGCCGCGGAAATGAAGAGAGAATCCGAACGTCGCCGCCAGCTTGTGTTTGACGGCATCGAGCCGCTCTCGCGAATCACACTCTACCCACAACTGGGTCGCCGTGAGGATCAGTCTTGCAACTACCGCCGACTCAAGAGCACCGGACGCCCCTCGCTGCACGAAAAACTGCGCGTCCTTCGAGGTTGAGACTCCACTGGGAAGGGAGACTCCCGTTTCACGCTCGAATCCTTCAAGGCCTGCGAGCATTTCATTCATGTATCCGTACTCGCAATGATCGTACAGAGCCAAGGCATACAGATAGGGCTGCCCCGCAGCTGCCACATAATGAATACTCTTCACGGCGTCAACGAGCGCGGCAAACCGCATCCGCGCGAAGGTCCACAGCAGCACATGCCCATAGCGCTTGGCGAATTCCGGCCAATCGCCGAGTTCGAAAGACCCATCAGAAATCTCCACTTGCCGCCGATAGTCGAGCGTGGCGTTCAGCAGGCCCTTTCCGTCCTCGTTGGATAACACGATCGCGGCGCCCGCGATCACCGCCCGCTCCCACTCCACATCGCCCGGCTCGCGAATCATCCGCGTGAGAAGAACCTGTCCAGGCTGCAGTTCCTTGCGGAACGCTCCATCCGGCACACGATAGACCCGCGCATCTCCGACCGAGCGGAAGGTCAGACGTTGGGTTTGTTCGTCGAAGGACAGGAATTCTGCCAGATCGAGATAGGAATGTTTCAGCGGATCCAACCACTCTCGCTCTTCTTGTGGAATATGCTCTGTGATGACGTCGCGCAACTGCTCGATCAACGTCAGTTGCCCGTCCTGCGGGTAGAAGTCGGCGTACAAAAAGAGGTTAGCTAATTCCGTTTCCTGCAACAGCGGGGACAACAACGCCCCCGCCCCGCGCTCAAGGTAAGGCTGGAGAGCAAGATTCAGTGCGATCTGCCGCTGGACAACTATCCTCGGCTCGGAGGAAAGGGAATCCAAACGAGCGAGCAACGCGTCGAGCGAAGGGACAAGAGGCACCCACAGGCCGGCTGTCGTTTCACTCGCGAGCTTCATGAATTTCTTCCATCACGATGGCCTCGGCGTCGAGCCAGTCCTCGAAGTCGTGTCCGTCTCGATACCCTCGATCTTGCCATAATTCGAACGCCTTCTTCGAAATCCGTTCCCGCATGCCATTCGGCAGCTCGATAGATTGTGGCGATGCCGCCAAGGGCGAACGCATCGAGGGTTTCTTCTTCACTGTGAGTTTTGTTGCACTCATGATCACCCACTCCTTGGTTAAATCTGCGTTACGGGAGACATTTCTGTCGGAATCACCCGACGATGGCCTGGTCCAAACTTTTGGCTACGCACCGCGATGACAGGGCAGCGAGCTTTTCGCAGGACGGCTTCCGCTACGCTGCCGGAGATGGTGTGCGAAATCCCACGGCGCCCGTGCGTGCCCATCACGATGAGATCGCAGGGTAAGGTCTGGGCAGCATCTAAGATTGAATCGGCCGGAAAGCCTCCCCGCAGCCGAACGTCCACCGCGACATCAGGATGCTGGCGGGAAGACGCCAACTCCTCCAGCCGTTTTGTCCAACTCTCGCGCACATCTTCGCGGCTCCTGATATGGCCGAGGTCAAAGTCCAAACCATACGACACCGGCTCCAGCACATGCAGTAGCATCACAGACGCCTTCGCCTGCCACGCCACCTCGACTGCATACTCAAAGGCATGGCAGGAGCAATCGGAAAAGTCGACCGGTACAAGGATGCGCTCCAGTGTGACAGGTCTCGACAAGACGCACTCGTCCTCGTTGTCCGCCAGTTCCGTTCGCACCGCCAACACTGGGCAGGGGGCGCCGCGAATGACCCGCTCGGCAGTACTGCCTAACAAAACGTGCGCAAGGCCGGTCTTGCCCCTGGTCCCTACGACGATGAGGTCTGAATCCTCAGCCCGCGCCGCGGCAATCACCTCTTCGCTTGGAATCCCCGTAGCCATCCTGGTCATGACCGCAATGCCTCGCCGCTCCGCACGGCCTTTGAGGCCGACTAACTGCAACGATGCGGTTTTGAGCAGATCAGCCAAGTATTGCTGATTGACGGGGTAATCGGGATTGAGTCCCGGCATAAATTCCGAGACGCTGAGCACGGTCAAGGAAGCCCTCCACGAACAGGCCAGCGCGCAGGCATAGTCCTCCGCCCGCCGAGCCCACTGTGAAAAATCCGTAGCCAACAAAATTCGCTTGATCACGAATGTCCTCTCCTCACCATATTTCTCGCCCCTAGCAGGATGCTCAAAAAGGCCGTCCAGCAAGGCCGCAGCGAGCGAAGACCCGAGGCGTACCCTTGCGGTACGTTGAGGGTCTGAACGATGCGAGAACGACGCTAGCGGACTTTTTCAGCATCCTGCCTATTTTTTATACCGCCTCCACGCTAAGCAACAGCAACTCACCGGTCATGTTCGGATGGATCGAGCACCGGAACTCATGCCGGCCAGGCCGCGACATGTTGAACCGAATAACCGCATCCCGTTTGGGATCGAGAAATACTCCGCCCACCCCTCGGCCATAGACGATCACCCCGTCCTTCTCGACCTGAGTCGGAAGGCCCTCAAACATGGTCGAGCCAAAGTCGTGCCGTTCAGCATCCTCGTTCCTGACCTTAATCACTGAAGGAAATCCGAGGCGGAGCACCCCCTGCTTCGTCACGAACTTGAAATCCTTGATCGTGACCTCGACGACTTGCTCCGACTGAGCGAAAATCGGCTCTGCCGCCTCCCACCAGAACCCGAATGTGACGGCAAGCACAAGCACCCATCCCCACTGCTGCGCTTTCTGACATTTCATAGATTCCTCCCTCTCTCAGAATGCTAAAAAATCTGCCCACTTCGCGCTCAAGAGCCGTAAAAGGTCCCTCGGCTTGGCTCGGGACGGTGAGCTTGTCGAACCGTAAGACGTGAAAGGTGAAACGCAGGATTGCCGAATGCTCTTCCCCCAATATCTTTCACGTTTTACGTTTCACCTTTCACGAACGATTCGGCCTGGGTGGCAGCGGAACGGTCAACACTGGACAACCCGCGGTCCGCACCACCCGTTCTGCCGTACTGCCGAAAAATATTTTGTCGACACTCTCCGATCGCCCCCCATAACTGCCCAACACCACCAGATTGACTTTTTCAATCCGGACTATCTTCGCGATCTCTACAAAGGGCACTCCTTCCGCCAGCACCCGTGTGATCTTCACGCCCTTGACCGTCTCCGAATCGAGCAACCGACGCGTATTCAAACGGGCGTGGTGCCGCAGGCGCCGCTTCTGGGCTTGTGCGTCGGACGGCACAGCCAACAACCCAAGGCGGTTGAAGGCCGCAAGGGCACTTGTGTCAATCACATGCAATAACAGCAGTTCAGCCTGAAAGGTCCGGGCAAGGGTTAGGGCAACGCGGAAAGCTTCTTCTGAGCAAACAGAAAAATCCACCGGCACAAGCATCCTGGTACAGAACGGTTCCGCCATGCGACCCCCCAAAGGATTGACTCATTCCCGTTATCAGCAAGGCCGGTGCCACCGAGCCAAGAGTCAATAGCGACGGCTAATAGCACAGCGGAAACAAAGACTTTGTCTCTCTTGTTAGACCAAAAGCCATACACCATCGACTCTTAGGATTGTGAGTGGGGGTGTCCTGCTACAGTTTGCTTTTTCCCTCTGTAGCGGAAGGCTACAGAAGACGTGAACCGTGAAGCGTACGACGTAATAAAAATGAAGCCAACCGCCTTTCGCTCCTCACCTTACGAGTCACCCCTCACACCTCACGTAGCTGTAAGAACAACGGCATTGGACTTGCTGAGTTTCTCTGTAGTGCGAAACGGGAAACGAATCTATGACAAGAACGCAGTGGCTGTTCGCAGGTGCTGTTCTGCTCGGGGTCGCGGTGGGGCTCTACTTTCTGTTTTTCTGCCCCGTGGAGTGCCAATGATCTCTGAATGACCAAAGCAGGGACGAAATTGACGTTTGTACCGTGACCTCTGCGATAGTGTTGATGAGAAGCAACGCGCATTGAGGTTCGACCAGCCGGACGGTGTCGACACCCGCCCGGCCTTTCGTCCGTGATCGGAAGATGAAAAATGAAGGATGCAACCGGATGGCCGGCAATGAATGAAAAAGCAGTAAGACTCACATGGGGGGATCTTACCCTTGAAGGAATCCTCGGACTTCCGGCACAGGCGCTGGGAATGGTGGTTTTCGCCCACGGAAGCGGCAGCGGGCGGTTCAGCCCGCGCAACAATTTTGTCTCCCGCTATCTCCAGCATGGAAGGGTGGCTACGCTCCTGATCGATCTACTGACTCCGGATGAAGCCGAAGACCGCCGCAAGGTCTTCGACATCGATCTATTGGCAGATCGAGTTTTGTTGGCCACAGCCTGGCTCAAACAGGATGATCGGACGAAGGGCCTGGACATCGGCTATTTCGGCGCCAGTACCGGAGCTGGCGCGGCCCTGCAGGCGGCAGCCCGCGATCCTTCGTCGATTCAGGCCGTCGTATCACGGGGCGGTAGACCTGATCTGGCCGAAGCCTATCTGCCGTCGGTCACCGCGCCGACTTTGCTGATTATCGGAGGAGATGATGAGCCGGTCATCGAGATGAATCGAGCAGCCTACCGACTGCTCTCCTGCCCCAAACGGCTCGTGATCGTGCCAGGCGCGACGCATCTATTCGAAGAGCCCGGCACACTTGAACAGGTTGCGGAACATGCTCTCGCCTGGTTTCAGCAACACTTTCATCATGCCAAGTACGAGAGCACAGGTGCGCAAACAAAGGAGCGTCTGCGATGAAAACATTACTCGCGGTTGACGGATCGGATAATTCCTATGAGGCCGTTCACGTCATGAAATACCTGGCCCGGGCAGAACAGCTGACCCTGCTTCACGCGGTGAACGTCCCGCGGCCAGCGTACCCCACGATGATACCGGAAGCAGCGGAGGAGATTTATAAGACCCTTGAGCAGAGCATGAAGGAAGACGGAGAGCGGCTGCTCAATCGGGTTCAGTCCCTTCTTCCGCTGCACGCAGGCCCCACGACGAAACACCTTCAAATGGGATCTCCGGCAGAAGTGATCGTGTCGATGGCCAAGGAACAGAAAATCGATCTCATCGTGATGGGAGCACGGGGTCTTGGCCCCATCAAGGAGCGGCTGCTCGGCAGTGTATCGCACCGCATCCTCACCCTGGCCCCTTGCGCCACATTGATCGTGAACGGACCGATCAAGGCCATGAAACAGATCTTGCTGCCGCTCGAAGGTCCAACCGACGCGGAAGCCGCGATTCGTTTTCTCCAACTCAAACCGTTTCACGAGGCGGTTGAGTTGACACTGATGACGGTCTTGCCTTGGACAGAGCCTCCATGGCCGAGCGGTGCCGCCGCCGGTGCCGCCGCCACCGAGATGCTGGAGAAGCAAACCGATTACATCGAGAGTGTGGCAGAACGTCTACGCGTCATAGGTTATCAAGCACATGGAGTCGCCCTGGTCGGGACACCGGCTACCGTGATCCTGCAAGAAGCCACCACACTGCGATCGGATCTGATTCTGATGGGCACAAGGGGCCGGCGGGGAATCACCCGCTTTGTGCTCGGCAGCGTGTCTCATGCCGTGTTACACCAGATGCCATGCCCGGTACTGGCGTTTCACTCATGAAGCAGGCGGGAAAAGCGAGGCAGGCGAGACGCGCGGAACCAGTTGATCTGGTTCCGCCAAATAAACCAGAGAACCCAGCTGATTCCCGCACTTCACGCGCCACAGTCCATAGATGCCGACGGACTGTTTTGACAACACTGTCATCCTGCCCCTCACAGGAGCGCAAACAAAAGGAGAGTCTTCAATGAACACATTACTCGCGGTGGACGGATCGTCAGTTCGTCGCCGTCAAACGGTGGAAGTTCGTCGGGCTGACGCTGGTGATCTGGTTCGCCGCGGCCGCCATCGGGCTGGCCATGTACTACCGGTGGTTCCACGCCGTGGACAAGACCTGGCCGGATTTCGTCGTGTTGGTCTATGTGGTGGTGTGCATGGTGGCCGCACTGATCGTGTCGATGGCCGAGCAGCAGAAAGCCGATCTCATCGTGATGGGAGCACGGGGTGTTAGTCCTCTCAAGGAGTGGCTGCTCGGCAGTGTGTCACACCGTATTATCACCATGGCCCACTGCGCCGCATTGATTGTACATGGCCCGGTCAAGGCCATGAAACAGATCTTGCTGTCGATCCACGCTCCATCCGACGCGGAGGCCGCGATTCGCTTTCTACAACTGAAGCCGTTTCACGAGGCGGTCGAGTTAACGCTGCTGACCGTATTGCCTTTGGCAGAGCCGCCATTACCGGTCGGTTCAGAGGCTGCTGCAGCCGCCGCAGAGATACTGGAGAAACGAGCCGCCTACATCGAGGGTCTGGCAGAACGTCTACGCGCCCTAGGTTATCAGGCGCACGGAGTCGCCGTGGCCGGGGCACCAGCTACCACGATTCTGCAACAAGCGACCACTCTGCAATCCGATCTGATTCTGATGGGTACCAGGGGCCGACAGGGCATCACCCGCCTCGTACTCGGCAGTGTGTCTCATGAAGTGTTACACAAGATGCCATGCCCGGTACTGGTGTTCCACTGAGGGGACTGCAGGAAAGGCGAGAGGGGCGAGACGAGTGGGGGTTCGAAGTTTTCTGAACTTCGAACTCAGAACTTCGGATCGCGCCTTTTTGCGCCGGTCTCGCGCGCCACGGTCTGTGGCACCAGCGGCGTTTTCAACAATCGGCTCGAGGTCCTTCCGCCATTGCCTCGCGATCGGGTGCGGGAGGCTTACTGTTGAACCCGTGATCGAGAGCACATAACTGCTGCCGCAGAGGAATCAGTCGCTCGACCTGTCTGACGATGCTCTGGAGCGCGGCTTGTGCGGGAGGATCCTCTGTCTGTTCCAGGAGGGACTCGGCCTGCCCGAGGATCACATTGAGCGGAGTCCCCATCTCTTGGGCCAATTCCGATGTCTTCGTAAGCCATGTCGTAAGGAGATTCACGACTGTCCGATGCTCGGTCTTGCGCTGCCCTTCATCGAGCGCCTGTTTGCTCAGTAAGAGGTCCAAAGCCCTCCTCGTCTCGTTCACCTCCTGCACGGCGGCCTTCACCAGCTCATCGCGCTGTGTGAGGGATTCGCGCATCGCCAGATCAATGTCGCGGAAGACCACTTTCAACAAGGCGTTCCAAACCGTGTGATACAAGTACGGCCTTGCTCCAAAGGCGTCGAATGCCAGCGGCTGAATGGAAGTCAGAAAATGGGCGATGGTCCGAAGGTGCCCGCCTACGCCAAGCCCGAAGGGATCGCGAGAGTCTGCCGCCTCTCCGCCCTCTCTGCCGACAGATCCCTCTTTTGCCCCATTCGACAAGGCAAGTGAATGTTCTTGCTGCACGCGCGTCAAGCGGGCGGACGCAAGGTCGTCCGACAGCAGCGAGGCTCCGTCTGGTTCGCTCCTGATATAACGGGGCAAAATTTCAAAGATGAGGTCTCGATGGCGGGCGAAAAGGGGTTCCAACAAAGTGAGCGAGGCTTCCTCTTCCTGCGTGAGCAACATCCTGTCATCCTGCCGGCCATCTCGTTCTTCCATCACAACCTCCTGTTCTCCAGCTTCTTCGCTACTCAACCCCTCAGAGGCGATAGCGAATCAGGGACTCGCCCTCATCGGCAAACGCCTGCTCTTCGTTCACCCCATGCCCGATATAACGATCACCTGCGAGCACGTGAAAAACAGCTTGAGACAGTTCTGCATGGAGGGAAGTTCTTTTGAGAAGATAGCCGCGGGCTCCCGATTTGAAAGCCAAGGCCACGTAGGCTGGCTCATAATGGCTCGTTAGAATGATGACCTTGCTCTGCGGGACAGAGTGCTGTAGGGCACGAGTGGCCTCGAGGCCGTTCAGCCTGGGCATCGAGATATCCGCAAGAATAATGTCAGGCTCAAGCCGTTGTGCCGCCTCCACGAGTGCTTGACCATCCGTCACTGCGCCTACCACCTCACCCACTCCATTTTCTAATAAACCACATAACGCCTTCAGTATTACTGGGTGGTCGTCAGCCACAAGTATCCGTGGTTTCTTCATGTGCTGTCGTCTCCTCTCGGGAAAGGCAACAGTTTCGGAAACATAGCCCTCTTGGAGAGTGGGAGGAACTAGGAAGAACCCTGGTGTGGAGGGACAATCGTACTAGGGGGAGAGACGTGAAACGTACAGGGTGAACCGTTCTAGTCTGGAATCGAGCTACGCTTCACGTCTCACGCTCTGCGACGCTTCACGATCGACGCCAGCGGTTGCAGGGAAGTCGTCACGAGCAACGCGGGTTAGCACGCTGTGAAAAAACTATCGTGGCACACCTGCTTGTTCAAGGCCTGCGATGCCGTGCGTGATCGCATACTTGGTCAAGTCGGCAGTGGTATGAATGCCCAGCTGCTGCATGATGCGGGACTTATGAAACTCCACCGTTTTCACCGACACGTTGAGGATCGTGGCAATCGCCTTCGTGCCGCGGCCTTCGGCGACGAGCTGCAAGACTTCGCGCTGACGCGCGGTGAGCGCTGTGGCCACCGCCTTGCCTCGCTCGCCGGTGGATGGCTTGAGGACCGATTCCAGCACATCTTTCGTGAGCGACGGCGTGAGATAGTGCTGGCCTTGGAGGACGGACTGGATCGCCAGGCTGAGTTCCGAAGCCGCGGAGCGCTTGAGGAGATACCCGCAGGCCCCGGCCTGGAAGGCCTCGGTTGCATAGGTCGGACTGGCATGCATAGTGAGGAAGATGAGTTTGCTTCCCGGCACCAGAGTGCGGAGTTGCCTGGCCGCTTCGAGACCGTTCAAGAGCGGCATCGAGATGTCCAGGAGAATCAGATCCGGCCGCAGCTTCTGCGCCGCATCAAGCAGCGCCCGCCCGTCTTCCACCGTGCCCACCACCTCGCACTCACCCTCTACCAGCTTCCTCAGGCCGGCGAGGATCAGCGAGTGGTCATCGGCCATGAGGACGCGCGGCTTTTTCATGTGCCCTCAGGAGAACGCGGAATCCAGGCACAGACCTTCGTGCCGTCCCTTGCGAGGGAATGGATCCTGAGAAACCCGCCCAGCCCACGCACGCGCTCCTGCATGCTCACCAATCCGAGTCCTCTCACGCGAGCGTTCTTACTCTCAGGGTCGAACCCCTTGCCGTTATCGCGCACCGATACGCCGATCCCTTTGGACGAGCCGCTCAGCCTGACGGTGACCTCGGTTGCCTGGGCATGCTTGGACACATTTTGCAGACTCTCCTGCATCACACGAAACAGATTGGTGGCAATCTCCGGCGAGAGCGTCCCGGGCACCTCACGAGTGATAAACCTCACGGGCAGCCCGGTCCGCTTCGTGAACTCGGCGACGTGGTCTTGCGCAGCGACCTCCAAGCCAACGTGCTCGAGCAAGGACGGGTGCAGCTTGTACGCCAGCTCGTGCAGGTCGTCGGAGAGCCGCACGACTTGGCGCCGAATCACCGCGAGTTGTCGAGCGACCGACTCCGGTGGAGCGATGGGGGCTCGTTCCATGCTCTCCAGTTCGACCGACAGAGCCGCCAGTCGTTGATTAAAGTCGTCGTGCAGGTCGCGCGCGATCCGCTTGCGCTCCTGTTCCTGGGCCTGGATCAGCTTCCCCGGTAGGGATTCCAACTCCTTACGCTTATCGTCAAGCAGGAGGATATGTTGCTCTAACGACTGCGCCATCCGGACACGATCCGAGATATTTGTATGCGAAATAACGACGCCCTGCGCCCCTTTCAACGGAGTCACCCGCATCATGAACCAGCGCTCTTCTTCCGGCGAATGGCAGGCATATTCCCCGCTAAAACTCGGTTGACTGCCCCCCAACACGGCGACAACACCGTCGACAATGACCTGGGCTGGCAGCTCTCCACGGGCGATCGCTTGCCTGCACACGTCCAGGTAATTCTGTCCGACTTCGATACTGGAGACCGCACGATTCGAATTGCTACGGACGAACTCTTCCCAGGCATCGTTCGTCTTGAGAATGACCCCGTTCTTGTCCAGCACGCAGATATGCGCGGAGAGCGAGTTCAGGACAGCGTGAGTAAAGACGTTGCTGGACTTCAGTGCCTCCTCCGCAACCTTCCGCTCAGTGACATCGCGCAGAATGACGGTCAATAGGTTCTGGTCGTTGATCCGGACATGAGAGATGGAGGCCTCGATTGGAAACTCCTCTCCATTGGCTCGCAGGCCGAACAACTCGCCGAGTCGTCCCATCCTACGGGTACTCGCTTGTGTCTTGGCGAAGACGTTCATATAACCGTCGTGCGCTTGTCGAAACCTCTCAGGGATGAACCGGTCGAATGATTGTCCGATCACCTCGGCGGCTTGGCAGAGAAACATGGATTCTGCAGCTTGGTTGAAGATCACCACGCGCGATTCCCCATCCACGGTGATGATGCCATCCATTGCCGATGTGATGATCGCTTCAAACTGCGCCTTATGGGTCGCCAGCGCCAATTCCGCCCGTTTGCGATCGCTGATGTCGAGAAGCGCCGCCCGCCAGTGAGTGATGCGCCCTGGCTCTTTGTGCACCGCGAGGCTCTCAAGATAGATGCAGCAGGAGGCGCCGGTCCCTTCCCGGAGAACCACCTCGCAGGTTTGTCGCGTGCCTGTCGTCAAGACCTCCTGACAATGCCGGTGAAACGTGCCCTCATCACCCGCTACAATGAAGCGTGCAAGTGGTTGTCCGATCAGTTCTCTCCGATCGATGCCGAGCAATGTCCCAGCCCTCAGATTGGCCTCCACAATCTTTCCGTGGGTATCCAGCGTGAGATGGCCGACCGGGGAAAAATCGTAGAGATCCACATAGCGGTCACGGGCCGCTTCGAGCTCCAGCTGGGTCCGACGGAGCTCGTCATTCTGTAGCGTCTGAGACGCGTCGCTTTCCGAAAGAGGCAGCGGCGTCTCTACAGGTCTCGGCTTGGCACCCTTGTGCTTGGAGCCGGTCTTGGCAGCAGCTGTTCTTTTGGAAGTCTTTCGTGCCGCGGCCACAGAATCTTCTCCTCGGCGTGACAAAAACCGCGGCACCGGGAAGTCGCGCTTCGCGCGCCCGCGGCTGAAGGGCTGACCGGGAGCCAGAGTCTAGGCCTTTTTTCAATATCAGACAAGCAGGGAGATCGCCGCTAGTAATGTCTCCCTCCAGGACTAGGGATCCTCCTAGTTTCCCTGAACTGGTCCTTGCCCTATACCAATACGCACTGTCCATTGAGCTGAGCCACACCGTTGTGTGTGACAGGCACACAGCATTCATCACTTGTTTCTTGTCGTGGGAGAAGACGATATGGCACAGGCATATTCGATCGAATTGGCAATCCACCAGCAACTCGCTCGGGTCGGCACCTGCTCGCTGGATGAACTCGCAGCCCTGCTGCCCAGTTATTCCTGGGCCCAAGTCTTTGCCGCCGTGGACCGGCTGACACGGGAAGGCATCGTCGCCCTCAAGCACCCGGCTCCGTTCCGTTACCTCCTCTCACTCGCACCTCGTCGATCCGCCGAGGAGCGCCATGTGATGCCGGGTTAAATCCTGAGCCCACACACCACAGGCACATTTCCATTTGTCAGTGAGGCATTCACGTTGTTCATTGCGACATCGTCATCCCGTCCCACACCATCGAGTCTATTTTTGGCCCCTATCATCTTATCGAAGGAGTCATTGCTGTGAGTCAGGAACCTGAGGCGACCGGTCCCGGCATCGTCGTGCTGTCCCCTTCTTTCCAAGTATTGCACATGAACCAGCGAGCGATAGCTTTGCTCGACCAGTTGGAACATACCGCACAGAGCATCGGGGCGGAGCAGGCCATTGCCGCTCCGCTGCATCAGCACTGTCAGGCTATCGTTGAGACATTGCAGACACGCCTGGGATCGAACAACTGGGAACAATTCCGGCAACACTGCACGATCGGCGATTCAACCTACTCGATCTTCGTGAACGGATTCGGCCTCCCTGACCGCAGAGGCCTGCCTCATTCCAGAATCGTGATGTTGCTCTCTCCGCATAACCCAGTGCCGATGCCGGGAATTAGGGAAGAGGCCCTGGAGATGGCTGGAGGCGAGCAGAAGGCATGTACCACTCATGACATGATTGCGCCGCAGCCTCCCATTCAAGGGCTGCCAATTTCTATCGCGTGAGGCAAGGAAGTGTTCGGGCTCTCCAGCAGGATCTTTCGCAACCTCCCGCCTAATTTGGTTGATGCTAGTAAGTTGTTCGAGTGGAACTGGGGAGTTCCCCAGTTCCGCAAACAGCTGCATGTTCTTATAACTAGGCCTCATGAGGATCGGCACATTGTTACGTAACTGTTCCTTGTCTGGCGGACGAATGAAAGTAGTGGCATATGTCTCTTAAAACACTGGTCCCTCAGAACACTCGTGAGGCGCCTTTCGTTCCGATGAGAGCGACATTCATCGCACCGACGTTGCTTCCCGTCTGTTGCGTCTGCGGACTCATTCGAGACGATAATAGCTTTCCCCCTAGCCTTGACTGTTGGCTGACGCAGCGGACGTATCGCGAGGCGCATGGCATCGATCCGACCGAGATCGCGCTCACGCACACCTACTGCCCTGAGTGTTTCAGGAAGGCCCAGAATACAGCGCAACAGTACTTCAGGGAGATCAGAACGTCGCCATGATCTTGTTCGCCGACTCTCCGTACATCGACACCTCCCATCAGGCAGCAGACCGAGAGACGCGCCACCAGGCGCCGGCTCCGCCTGGTGGATGCTGTCTGCGCTGCGGCGGATTGCTGGTCTCCAGTTACACGGCTTCCTGGGAACGGGACGCCACAGGCAAAACTATGACGCTATGGCGTTGTGTCAACTGCGGAGACTGTGTGGATCACGGCATCCTGGCCAACCGAGGGAAGGGCCCTGGGTCGGCACGAGTGCGCGCAAGACCGCCGACAGGGCCCTACTACACCGGACGGCCGCGCGGGTTGGGGACAGACATGACTCGGTGAGAAGCTCTTCAGTGTGACAATCAGGGAGGGACGGGAATCGTGAGTCCAACCAGCACATCGGATCAGCTTTGGTCGATCATCCTGGCGGGTGGTGAAGGCACGCGGCTGCGCGCGCTGGTGCATTGCTGGTTGGGCCGACCCAAGCCGAAGCAGTACTGCGCATTCGTCGGCACGCGCTCCATGTTCCGATGACTGCTGCGAAGAGCGGACTGCCCATGACGGTGTAATTCAAGGAAGGAATCAGACATGAAATCGGTTAGCATTCGTTCGAAAAAACCAGACCGAAAAACGCCAGCTCCACGGCAGCAACCCACAGGGCCACCGGCGCAGCAACCTCACACACTGCAACTGTCGCCCTGCGAAGACCTGCACGTCTTGATCGCCAAACGGGCCTATGAGCTCCACGGCGAGCGGGGCTATCGACATGGGTCTGCGCTCGACGACTGGCTCGAGGCGGAGCGGGAGATTCTCAGTCAGATCCCACCGGTCTGACAGGGCTGTCTACAGTTCTGATGGTTTCCATCGGACTCACGGCACAGTAAGTTTGTGCCTTATTCATCCAACAAGGAGATTGCACCATGGCAGAAGCGACGAAGGAAAAAGAAAACAAATCATTGACCACTCAGAAACCCGCCGAGATCATGCCGCGGGCCCATGAAATGGAGCGGTGGTTCGATCGGATGGTCGAGGAGTTTTGGCGACGACCGTTCCCGACTCTCCTCCGGCCAGAGCGGTGGTGGCCGGCCGAGACAGGCACGATGATGCGAATGCCGGCCGTGGACGTTTACGAAGAAAAGGACGACGTCATCATCAAGGCGGAGATCCCAGGTCTCTCGAAGGAGGACATCAGCGTTCAAGTCACCGACTCGACGCTCGTGATCAAGGGAGAAAAGAAACGAGAAGAAGAGGTCAAAGAGAACGATTACTACCGTTGCGAACGGTCCTTTGGTTCGTTCACCAGGGCTGTAGCCCTGCCCTCCGACGTGAAGGCCGATCAGGTGAAGGCGTCCTTTAAGAACGGGGTGCTCGAGGTCCGCATGCCCAAGACCGAAGAGGCCAAGAAGAAAGCCGTCACCGTCAAGATCGATTAAGGACGAGACAGTCAATTACTCATACGATGCGTCTCTGAACCAAGTTTAATGGAAACACTTGTCGGCGATCGGGCGAGACAGGATGAAGGTCTCATCCTGGCCTCCGCTCAGACCTATGCGAAGGTTCGCCGTGTCTTCAGCGGCTTGGTGCGGGCCATTTATCGAATCGAGGTGGTCGGCGCTGATCGTCTGCCCGCGACCGGGCCTGCGGTCGTCGCCCCGAATCATGAGTCGTTCCTCGACGCAATTATCCTCGGTGCGGCGATCTCGAGGGAACTGCGTTTCGTCGCGAAGGCGGAACTCTGGCGGTCCAGGCTGCTCGCGTGGATGCTCGACGGGCTCGGCGCGATCCCGATTGAGCGTGGCGGCAGCGACTACCTCGCTGCCGCGCGGGTGCTGCAGTCGCTCGAAGCAGGACAGGCGGTTGTGATCTTCCCGCAAGGAGCCGTCCGCGGCGACCGTGCGTGGAAGCAGGGTGCCGCGCACGCAGCGCTCGTGACGGGCGCGCCGCTTGTGCCGGTCCGCCTCGTCGGCACGGCACGGGCCCTCTCGCGAGGCAGAATCGGCTTCCCGCGGCTGCGCGTTATCGTCGGAGAGCCGATCGAAGTCGCGCGCGGCTCGGAAGACCCAGCCGCGTCAACGAAGCTGACCGAGCGGTTACGCATCGCCGTTGAATCGCTAGCCTAGCAGCTTCAAGCAGGACTATCTCGATCGGGTGTGCCTCGAAACATTGGAAGACTCGGTAGGGCAAGACTGTTCTAGCAGGAAGTCCACAATCCGATTCTCCGCCCAGTAGGGATCTTCTCCGTTCTGTGCCCATTGAAAGAACCCGCAATGGCCTCCGTGGCGAGGCGCGATCACCTGAATCTTTGGGTGGCGCTGAATCAGCGGCACCGTAAACATGGGGTAGGGAATGAAGGGATCATCTTGTGCCGTGATGATGAGGGTGGGAACGGTGATGGAATCGAGCACGCGGCATGCGCCTGAGCGATCGTAGTAGTCCGCTCCGCTGGTGTACCCCCCGTCCGGGGCAGTGTAGCGGTCGTCGAACTCGCTGAGGATGCGAATGCGATCAAGTCCGGCGAGATCCCACTTGCCGGGAAAGAGCACCGCTTTCCGTCGCATGCGCCTTTTGAGTTGGGTCAAGAAATGATGGTGATAGACCCAATTGCGAGGTGCTTCCAAGGCTTTGGCGCATTGCGCCGGATTGATAGTCGGGCAGACCGCGATTGCGCCAGCCAACGCGGCTTCTGACGAGCCGGCTTCTCCGGCTGCTTTCAGGACGAGATTCCCTCCCAATGAATAGCCGACAAGCCAGATGCGATTGAGTCTATCCATGCGCGCCAACTCATGGACGATGGCTCGATAGTCCTGACTCAAGCCGCTGTTGTACAGCGTCGGCGTGAGGTGTTCGGTCCCGCCACAGGTCCGTTGGTTCATCCGGATGACATTGAATCCCGCGCGAAAGGCTTTCGCGGCGATACCGCGCATATAGTGAGACTCGCTGGAGCCTTCCAAGCCGTGCACGAGTACCACGGTCTGGCAGGCGGTACGGTGTGGCTGCCAGTGGCAGAAGCCGAGTAATTGGGTGTGAGACTCGGTGGTAAAGAGCCGCGACTCGGTCGGGACTCCAGCAAGAAGCGCTCGGCGAGGCCAACGGCCCGGGAGCACGGTCATGAAATGTGGATTGCGGAGCAAGGCTCCCGGTGTAAACTCTCGCCGGTCAAGTGACATAGAGGCCATCATGCCCTAACGTTCCTCGGGCTAGTATACATTCGCAGAGTAAATTCACAAGGCCCTCCGAGTCAACAGGGGTGAGACACTCAGCTTCATAGAGTGTACTGCACAGGGCGAGAAAGCATTCTCAGGATGAGCGCGAGAGGTTCCATACATCTGGAACAACGAGAGAGCACCGCGCAGGATGCTCAAAATGACATCCCAGCAAGGCCGCAGCGAGCGACCAAAGATTGATCTTTCCAAGCTTGCTCGTTCTCTCTTCAGGGATGGGGGCTGATTGATCTTCCACTGCGCGCAGCTTTCTCACCCGCCCACCCACTGGCACGCCGAGATGTGCCATTAGCCCGGGCGAGGGCCTTCCAATCCTCTTTACATCTCTTCAAGGGAGTGGCCAAGGTCGCCCTTTACTGCGCGCATCGAACGAGCACCGTTTCACCGTGCGCGTTCTGCGAGCAAGAAGGGCACCTGGCCACTCCCTCCCCTTTTTCAGCATCCTGTTATAGAAATTTCGCTTTGACCAGGTCGCAGATCCGGCGTGCCGCGTCGCCTGAGGGAGTGGTGGTACTGTTGATTCGGAGATCCGGATTGATCGGCGCTTCGTAGGGAGATTGGAGTCCCGGAACGGTGAGAGATTCGCCCTGCTGGCCCTTTCGATAGGTCCCTTTCCGGTCTCGTTCCATGCAGGTCGCGAGGGGACATTCCACAGAAACCTCGATGAAGCGAGGGATCGCGGACCTCGCAAAGTCCCGATAGGCCCGGTGGCTGGCCGTCGCATCGAAGACCACGGTTACACCGTGAGCCACGAGCCTCTGTCCGGTGAATGCCAATGCGCGATAAAAGAGATCCCGCTCCGCTTCTGAGTACGTTGGTATCGGTGTGATGACCCGTCGGACCTCATCGGACTCCAACACCTCGACCGTCAATCCGAGCCCTTCGAGCAGAGGCTTCAGGGCAGAGACAATTGTACTCTTTCCCGAGGCCGGCAGGCCGGTAATCCAAATGGCGAAGCTGGGAGAATGGTCAATGGTCATCGGTTAAAGGTCAACAGTAGGCAGGGGAATTATTATCGGCATCGCAAAAAGAATCCAATCTTCACCATATTGACCAATGACTAGTGACCAATGACACTCTAGGCCCTACAGTATTCGTTCACGCGAGAAGGATCGAAGCGCGGCTCATCCAGCACATGTTCGATAAATCGGAAGATGGTCCGGCGCACCTCGATCGGCAGTTTGGGGTACCATACCGGACTCGCTATGACTAACCCTCGAAACGCAAAGAAGGGGGCCGCTGCCCCCATCACGTCGTTATCCCCACTCGCTTCCATGTAGGTCTCCCAGAACAATCGGAAGAGGACTTCGAGAGGCCCGCGCACATCGCCCCAACTGCAGAGTGAGAAAAACAGGTAGTTGATCGTCATCGAGGTCACGTCGTCAGCCGGTTCCCCCCACTCCCCGCGTGACCGGTCGAGCACTGAAAAATCTGTTCCTTTCCGGAACAAGACGTTCCAGGGGTGAAAATCTCCATGCACTTGCGACAGACGCTGGGTCTCCCCGCGCAGGCTCCATCGCCACCGGTTGCAGGCTTCTTCGACCCCGCGCAAGAGATCCGCCGAGATGAATTCGTAGCGATCCGGGTAACTGTCGGTCAGCCCCATAATACACTCGCCGTGGCCGATCAACTCCCGAAGCCGGCGCCGATAGAGAGCGGGATCGCGCCGTTTTCTGGCATGAATCTCCGCCAGGTAGCGTGCCAGGGCTATCGTCCGCGCTCGATCCTGTTTCCGGAGCCTTCCGCCTTTGGCCAATCGCTCCAGGTCAAGATGATAACTGCTCCCCTCCGTCCATTGGGTCAAGACGAAGAATTCGCGCGCCTCGGCCACCGAAATCAGCTGCCGATCATCGGTAAAGGCCCCTATGTCAAGAGCCTTCACATGGCGTGGAAGCCGGCCATAGGAGTCATAATCCCAGAGGATCGCCTGGGCCCGGTCCGCCGGATGCTCATGACCGAACGGCCCTGGTTTCATCGTTTCAAGCACGGCAGACTGCGAGCGGCCGCCAACGCGGAACGTCAACTTGACCGGGGTGCCATAGCCATACTGTTTCTGTGCCCCTTTCGAACTGGCCTTGCCGATCACCTCGTATGACAGCAACGTGACACCGGAACCGAAGCGAGCCCGGAGATACTGTTCAAGTGAATGCTTCCTCAGCGTCGGCATACAAGCTGAGTTAGGCAAGTCACGTTCCAGCGCGAGCCAGGCGCGAGGGGAGAAGCGAACAGTGAGAGCTTGATCAAAAACTCACCCCTCTGCCTCTTACCGCGTGCCGAGCACCTGTCTTTCCACTGGTGCATTGAGCTTCACTGCCAAGGTGGCCACTGAGGAAAAATGCACCACTTCAGTTAGGCGAGGCGCGTGCGCAAGGGGCACGAGATAAGATATATCAGCCCCCTAGCCTCTAGCCTCTCATCCCAATCCTCTGTTCGAGGACGGCACATCGCTTGCTGATATCAACCAGCAGCTGGTTACCTGGTTAATCTGGTTAGTTTCATTCAACCACATAAACAAGACAAACCAAATAAACCAAATAAACGAACGGAGGCAGCATGGAGCTGGAAATTGAGAGCCGAAATGTCGAGATGACTCCCCGCTGGAAAACTGAGATTGAATCCCGCATGGGAGACCTCCAGCGAAGGTACGAGGATCTAACTCATGGGCGGATCACCCTGACAAAAAATCCCCACCACAAAAAACAGGCCAATGTCGCCGAGGCGCTCATCGTCGTCACACTCCCCGGCCGCCAAACCATGACCTCCCGCAAGGAAGACAAGACGTTTGAAGAGGCCATCAGAACCGCCTTCGACGCCATGGCCATCGAGCTCCGCAAGTACCGAGAGAAGCGGGGCCGTACCGAGGTACGCACCGCTCCGGTTCCGCCATTGCGAGGCGTGGTCTGCAAACTGTTCCCGAAGGAGGGATACGGCTTCATCCTTAAGGAAGGGGGCGGTGAGGTGTACTTTCACAAACACGCCTTGCAGGATCTCACGTTTGGTGAATTGACTGACGGCACTGACGTCGCCTTTAACATTGAAGAGGGCGAGAAAGGCCCTCAGGCGACGACGGTTCATCGTCCGTCCCCAATCATCCAATAGGAATAATGGTGACTGTCGAGAACTTCAAAATCCCCGTCTCCATGCTCTCCCCGACCGTCGATCCGGCACAGCTGGGGTTCGACGATACCAGCGAACTGGAGCCGCTGAACGAAATCATCGGGCAAGAGCGGGCGGTCGAAGCCTTGGAATTCGGCTTGCACATGAAGGGTCCCGGCTTCAATCTCTATGTGGCAGGTCCAGTCGGGACAGGCAAAGGGACCCTCATCCGTCAGATGGTGAAACGGATAGCCCAGGCCTCGCCGGCGCCGGCCGACTGGTGCTATGTGAACAACTTTCAGGATCCGTCACGTCCGGTCTGTCTCTCATTTCCGGCAGGACAGGGCTGTGCCTTCAAGCGTGAAATGACCGCGTTCATCGAAGGGCTGCGGCGTGACATTCCCCTCGCCTTCGACAGCAAAAAGTATCTGGATGCCAAAGCCAAAATCTCCGAGGACACGGAATCGAAGAAAAAAGCGCTCTTTGAGGATTTGACGGAACTGAGCGCGAAGCAGGGATTTGGATTCGAAGATACCCCGTCTGGGTTCGGGCTCGCCCCCCTCAAAGACGGCCATCCGATGACGGACGAACAGATGGAGGCTCTGACGGAGCAGGAGCAGCAAGAGCTCTCAGAGCGGCGAAAAACGCTAGAGGGCGAGATCCGAGAATTTCGCGTTCGCATCCACAGCCTCGAAAAAGAGGCCGAACACCAGCTGCGCCAGCTGGATCACCAACTAGTAGCCAATCTCCTGGAAGATCGCTATGAGACGATGCGCCGCGCCTACCCGGATTTTCCGGCGATCTCCGGCTACCTCGAACGAGTCCACCACGACGTTATTCATCGCTACAAGGATTTTCTCCCGCACGAAGGCCCGGCGATCCATCTTCCAGGGCTTGAGCCCCGCCGGCCCGATATGACCCGCTATCTCGTCAATCTCATCGTCGAGAATAACCCAACGGGGGGAGCGCCAGTGATCGATGAGTCCCACCCGACCTATACCAACCTGATCGGGAAGATCGAGCGAAAAGCCCAGATGGGCGTCATGTACACCGACTTTACCGAGATTCGGGGCGGCGCAGTCCTGCTTGCCAACGGCGGATATTTGATCCTCAATGCAATGGATGTCCTCCGCCAGCCTTTTTCCTGGGACGCGTTGAAGCGGGTGGTCAAGACCGAAGCGGTCAAGATCGAAGACCCCGCCGAGTTCTATGGCTTTTCCACCGCAGGGCTCAGGCCGGAGCCGATTCCCGTCACGGTGAAAGTCATCATGGTCGGGCCTCCAGTGCTGTATCAGTTACTTCAGGCCTATGAAGAAGATTTTTCGAAGCTCTTTAAGGTGAAGGCGGACTTCGATACCGAGGTGGTGCGGAGCGAACGGCAGGATCGCCAATATGCGCACTTTATCGCCAAGCTCTGCCGAGAGGAAGGGCTCCCTCATTTCGGAGTCGATGCCGTGGCCCAGGTCATCCGGCAGGGGCTCCGGTTTGCAGATCAGCACGACCGGCTCTCGCTGCGCTTTAGTCTGGTCAGCGACCTCATCCGGGAAGCCAGCTACTGGGCCAGGAAGGAGAATCACGCGTTCGTCACACGCGCGGATGTCGAAGCGGCGGTTGCTCACAAGCGCCATCGGTCGAATTTGGCGGAGCAGTGGATCCAGGACGAGATCCGAGAGGGTACTTTGATGGTGGATCTGGACAAGGAAGTCGTGGGCCAGGTCAATGGGCTCTCCATACACCAACTCGGCGACTATACCTTCGGCCGTCCGACCAGGATCACCGCACGCACCTCTGTCGGCACCAAAGGGGTGATCGACATTCAACGCGAAGCGGAACTCGCGGGCAACGTCCATAGCAAGGGCGTGATGACGCTCGCCGGATACCTCACCGGCAAGTTTGCCGGAGTCCATCCCTTTGCGTTGAGCGCCTCACTGACCTTCGAGCAGACCTATTCTGAAGTGGAGGGTGACAGCGCCGCAGTGGGCGAGTTGGCCGCCATCCTCTCCAGCCTCGCGGATCTCCCCGTTCGTCAATGGCTGGCCGTGACCGGCTCGGTCAACCAGCTGGGCGAAGTGCAGCCGATCGGCGGCGTGAATGAAAAGATCGAAGGATTCTTCGAGTCCTGCGTACGGCGGGGACTGACCGGAAAACAAGGCGTCATTATTCCCGCCCGGAACACCAAGCATCTCGCCCTGCGGCGCGACGTCGTCGAGGCGGTGGAATCCGGTCAATTCACGATCTATGGGGTGAACAGGATAGAAGAGGCCGTCGAATTGCTCACCGGTGTGCCGGCAGGTGAACGCAACCTTGATGGGGAATACGCCTCCGACACAGTCTACGGCCGCGCGGCGCAACGACTCGCTGAACTGGCCCAGGCCATCGCCGAATGGAGCGAGGGCGAAACGAAATCTAATGGACGCATCATCACAGAAGTCTAGCAGGATGCTGAAAAAGTCCGCCAGCAGCGTTCTCGCATCGTTCAGACCCTCAACGTACCCCAGAGGGTACGCCTCCGGGCCTTCACTCGCTGCGGCCTTGCTGGAGGTCTTTTTGAGCATCCTGCGGGAATGTTTCCTCTTGTACCACACGTGCAGACCTCGAAGTTCTCGCGGGCCAACATAGTTTTTCATCAGCCTACTAAGGGGGAGGTACTTCATGCCCATGTACGACTACAAATGTCTGGACTGCGGGAAGGAATCATTGGTGGTCCTGACGCTAAAGCAACATGAAACGAACCGCGTGACATGCCCGAAATGCGGCAGCACCAAGATGCAGCAACTCTATTCGTCGTTTGTGGCCCACACGACCAAGAAAAGCTAGCAGCATGCTGAAAAAGTCCGCCAGCGTCGTTCTCGCATCGTTCAGACCCTCAACGTACCCCAGAGGGTACGCCTCGGCCCTTCACTCGCTGCGGCCTTGCTGGACGGCCTTTTTGAGCACGCTGCATGATTTGTATCTTATGGTCAATGGCGAGCGAACATTTCAATACCGGACATCCCTCATGGGTTTTCCGCAGCGAGATAGGAGGCCGTGATGCGTGTCATCCTCCGGAATGTGCTGTCGGCACTGAGAGTCACTCTGAGCATGGGGTTCATCAGCCTCCTGTTTACCCCTCTCCTCTACGCGCAAGAATATCCGGCCGATACCACACGCGGCAAAGCCGTGTATGAGCGCCATTGCCAGACCTGCCATGGTGTCGGAGGCTGGGGGGATGGACCGGACGCGCAGACCCTCAAGGTGGCACCAGCCAATTTCCACCGTTTCTCGTCTTTTCTGAAATCCGACGATGAATTGTTGCGAACCATTGAGCACGGGGTCGTCTTCAGCCCCATGCATTCATGGCGGGGCCAGCTGACGGACGGAGAGATGCAGGATGTGGTGGCCTATGTTCGTCTGTTATCCCAAAAAGGACGTTAGTCGAAGTCTTATCCTTGTATCGCCTTGCTGATATGACCGTCGCAACACCATGAGCACAATAATGGAACCACTGTATGTCGGCGATGCCTTGCTGATTGTCGATGTCCAGAACGATTTTCTTCCTGGCGGAGCCTTAGGGGTGAAGGGAGGCGACGAGATCGTTCCAGTCCTGCGCGGGTACATAGATCGTTTCCGATCACGTGGCCTGCCGATTTTCTTGTCGCGAGATTGGCATCCCCCCAACCATTGCTCCTTCCGCGAACAGGGCGGACCCTGGCCAATCCATTGCGTGGCCGGGTCGGCCGGCGCCCTGCCGCCCCCTTCGTTCCCCATTCCGGAGACAGCCACCATCGTTCAGAAGGCAACCCTTCCGGACAAGGAAGCCTATTCAGCATTCCAAGATACGTCCCTACACGAGCATTTGCAGGCTGCGAACATTGGACGGCTCTTCATCGGCGGGCTCGCAACGGACTATTGCGTCCTCAGCACAGTCAAAGACGCGCGGGTGCTCGGCTACCACGTCTGCTTGCTAACCGATGCAATCAAGGCCGTCAATGCGGCCTGGGAAGATGGACGAAAGGCGGAAGAGGCCATGATTCGATTAGGAGCAATCCCGACTCGTCTGGAATACTGCATATAGCCATTTTGGCTTACCTGAACTTCGAAGGCCTATACGTTTCAGAGAAGAGGAAAACACTCCCGCAGGATGATCAAAAAGGCCGTCCAGCAAGGCCGCAGCAAGCGAAGAGGCGAAGCGTGCGCTTCGGTACGTTGAGCCTCTAAGCGAAGTGAGAACGCCGCTGGCGGTCTTTTTCAGCATCCTGATAGAAAGTCTCGCTGCATGAATCCTTGCTCCACAGTTCTCCTGACCGACCTCTATCAACTCACCATGGTGCAGGCCTACGTCGAGCAAGGCATGATGGACAGCGCCGTCTTTGAGTTTTTTGTTAGGAGACTACCCGCCCAACGTAGCTTCTTGATGGCCGCAGGCCTGGAGCAAGTCCTGGACTTCTTGGAACAGCTACGAGTCAGACCGGATGAGCTGAAATGGCTCGAACAGACCGGTCGATTCAGTCGATCATGCCTGGACTATCTGGAAAATCTGCGGTTCTCCGGCGACGTGCACGCCATGCAGGAAGGAACGGTGTTTTTTCCGAATGAGCCGATCCTTCGCGTCACCGCTCCCCTCCCCCAAGCGCAGCTCGTCGAAACCAGAATCATGAATCTCCTCAACTTTCAGACGCTCATCGCCTCGAAAGCGGCGCGATCGGTCTTGGCCGGCGGCGGGAAGCCGCTCATCGATTTTGGATTGCGCCGAGCACACGGCGCGGAGGCAGGCCTGCTCGCCGCGCGAGCCAGCTATCTGGCCGGCTTCGCCGGAACCTCGACGGTCCTCGCCGGTATGGAATATGACATTCCGATCTACGGCACCATGGCCCATTCTTTTGTGCAGGCCCACAAAGACGAGAAGATCGCTTTCGAGCATTTCGCTCTGGCACAGCCGAAGAACGCAGTCTTCTTGATCGATACCTACGACACGGAGGCGGCGGCACACAAAGTGGTAGCGCTGGCTCCGAGATTGAAACAGCTGGGCATCGTGGTGAAGGCGGTGCGGTTAGATAGCGGCGACCTGGCAGACCATGCGCGGAAAGTCCGACGCATCTTGGATGAGGGGGACTTGCCACAAGCCCAGATCCTGGCAAGCGGCAATCTGGACGAATACCAACTACGGCGTCTGATCGCTGGCGAAGCACCGATTGACAGTTTTGCCGTCGGCACCGCTATGACCACGTCGGCCGACGCACCGTCGCTCGATTGTGCCTACAAACTTCAAGAGTATGCTGGCCGGCCCTGCCGGAAGCGATCGGAAGGGAAAGCCACTTGGCCCGGACGCAAACAGGTCTACCGACAATACCGCCACGATGAACGATTCGATTACGATACCGTGACCATGGTGCAAGCCCCCGGAACAGGAGATCCACTCTTGCATCCCGTGATGACAAAGGGCCGCCGCCTCATCCCTCCTCCGAAATTGACGGAACTGCGTGAACGAGCCGCCACACAGTTGGCACTGTTGCCCGATTCACTTCGGAGCCTTGAGTGCAACCACCCCTATGACATTCGGATCTCCCAACCGCTTCAGGATCTCGCACTCGCCGTGGACCAATGTGTGTAATAATCAATCCCACACCACCAAAAAATCTTTCAAATGGAGACACGCAATGAACAGAACGTCTGCCGGAATCTGTGCCGTCCACAGCATGTTGATCGCGGTGCTGGCCATCAGCATACCGGCCATCACCCATGCAGCAAAGCCACGTGAGGCGGGCAGTCACCCCATCCGTTGTGAGAGCACGTACAAAAAGAAACCCGTTCCGCCTAAGCAACTGCAGGCGATCGTGGCATCGCATGGACAGTGGCTCGAACAGCGTGAGAAACCGGAATACCAACGCGCGGATTTGTGCCAGGCTGATTTGCGCCACGCGAAACTCGACGGGGCCGATCTGGAACGGGCACGACTGGAAGGGGCCCTCCTCAGCCAGGCGAATCTGCGCGAAAGTGATTTATCGCAAGCGAGTCTTGCGGGAGCCGATCTCACGAGAGCCGTCTTGAAAGACAGCAACCTGACGGGAGCCGACCTCCGGCACGCACGATTGTCCAATGCCAATCTGTTTCGTGCGATCGGCGATGAAGCGGCGCTCTACAACGCTGTCCTGACCGGTGCACAACTACAAGAATCCACCTTCGAGCGGGCCCATTTTGAGGGGGCGGACCTCACCTCAGCCAATCTGACGGACGCCTCTTTCGTCGACACCTACTTCTATGGCGCGAACCTCACCCGGGCCATCTTGGCAGGGACCGATCTGATGGGGGCCGACCTCCGTCGAACCGTGATGACCAACGCAAAGCTTCAACAGGCCAACTTGCAAGGAGCGCTCCTCGACGGCGCGCAGCTCGACGGAGCCCTGATGGTGGAAGCAGATTTAGAAAGCGCCTATCTCGACGGCACCAGTCTAGTGGGGGCCAACCTGCGTGAAGCCATCCTCCGCGGGGCGGACCTGCGATACGCGAACTTCCGTTCAGCCGTCTTGCAGCAGGCCGATCTAGAAGAGGCCAACCTGGAAGGAGCGCAGTTGATCAAGGCGAAAGTATCGTCAGGCAAACTTCGGATGGCGATTTTGTATACGGCCGTCCTGGACCAGGCGGATTTCCGAAACGCCCACTTCTACCGAGCCGTGCTGATCGGCGCCAGGGGAACCGGTACCATCTTTACGAATGCGGATCTCAGCGAGATCTATGCACCCAAAGCCCAATTCCATCACGCACAATTCAATGAGGCGGCCATGGAATCGGCCAATCTCGTCGCAGCGGACCTGAAGGACTCGAACTTCACCCGCACCAATCTCGCCCATGCCAACCTCCAAGAGGCGAACCTCCAAGGCGCCACGTTATCAGGAGCCGATCTCACCGGCGCGCAACTCGACAAGGCAGATCTCCACCGCGCGACGTTGCACGGAGCCAACCTGTCTTCAGTCTCAGGCCTGACACAGGCCCAACTCGATACAGCCTGCGTGGACGAACAGACGAAACTACCAGCGGAACTCAGCCGTCCCGCTCCCTGCGTGGCTACCAAGACCAAGCGCTAGCGCCTTCTTCTCTACAAAGAATGCGCAGGAACAGGCATCCGGGCGAATGTCGAGGCGGGGAAACCGTTGAAGTCCGCTGTCCACAAAACCTCTAAGCAATCCCGCCCGAAAACTCTCGAAAATTCAGCCTGACAAACCGAGCCCTCTGGTGTCCCTAAATCAGATGCTTGGAGGACAGGTCTAGTCGTAGGAACAGCGGTTTAGGAAACCGTTTTTGTGACCCTCCTCCAGATCACTGGAACTTACTCAGGCCTACTGGGGCAAAGCTTCGCAAAATTCCCGAAATTTGGCTGGGATAGGCTGGAATGAACTGGAGTGAGGTGGGGTTGAGCACAAAATGAGCACGACGGGCTGTCGGATTCGCCTGAGTGCTAGTCGCTTGGTTCCGACTTGCCGTCCAGAATTCCTATGATGGCTCGTTGGAGGTCCACAAGGCTGACGGGCTTGGCGAGAAACGCCCTCACCCCGCACCCCAGTGCTTCAGCCTTCGCATGGTGATCTCCAAGCTCCGCCAACAGAATGATCGGGCAGGACGGGTACAGGGCTCGGAGGGTTCTCACATATTCGAAACCGCCCCCGGGGAGTCGAAGGTCCGTCAGGACGACGTGAGGCTCTACGTCCATGATCCGTTGGATGGCTCCATCCCCGTCAGTCGCCTCGGCGACCTGCAATTCCAGCTCGCGTACGACATCGCACAATAAGCTTCGCAACTCGGCGTCGTCCTGGACCACCAGCACCAGTTTGCCCTGGTGGTTGTGCTGGACGGACATGGCGTTCTTTCCTTCGTATAGTGGCAGAGCACAAACCACTAGCCCAATGGGAACACACAACTCTCATGCCAAGCTTCGATCTGTTGATTGTCAAGACCTTCTGTACGCGACTCTCGTCATTACGGGGCAGAAAGTCTCTGTGAAGCGGAATGATTAGGACCAAAACGCTACAGATTATTGCTGGAAGGAAGGCGCGACTCTTGGCAAGAGGAGCGTGAACGTGGTGCCCTGACCGGGCGTGCTGTCAACGGTAATGGACCCGCCGTGTTCCTGAACGATGCCGAGGACCACTGTGAGGCCCAGGCCGGTCCCTTTCCCGCGTTCTTTGGTCGTGACAAAGGGCTCAAAGATTTTCGGGAGGACATCGGGCGGAATCCCGCATCCGGTATCCGCGACAGTCAGCCTGATGTGGTGCTCTCCGTCACGGGCGGCAGCCACACGCAAGGTGCCACTCTCGGGCATGGCCTGCACGGCATTGAGCACGAGATTCAGCAACACCTGCATCATGAGATCGCTATCTCCGTGGATGTGCGGTAACTCCTCCTCCTGCTCGGAGACCACCTGAACGCAGTGCTGGCTCAGCCGTTCTTCCACGGCATCCAGACAATTCTTTACGACGTCCCGCAGATCCACGGGTCTGAAGTTAGGTGAACCTCGCCGGGCACAGGCGAGCAACTGATTCATCAACCTCGTCACGCGCTCAACTTGCGCGGTGATGATGGTCAGCCCTTTCTTCATCGTCTCATCGTCTGTGCGCTGCAGTAACTGTTCGGCTCGTCCCAAAATTACATTCATCGGCGTGCCGATCTCATGGGCCATACTCGCGGCGAGCGTCCCCAATTCTGCTACTCGCTCCGTGAGACGGAGCTGCTGCTGCGTTTCACTCAGAACGTGTCGATTCTGAACCAGTCCTTTTTCCAGTTCATGATTGAAGCTCGCCAACTGCTTGACGGCAAAGTCCTGGCCTTCCGAGGATTTCTCGATGTATGCTTCGAGGGCCAATTGCATGTCCAAGAAAATAACCTTGGTCAAGGCGATGCGGACAGCTACATATTTGTCGGGCTGGTTGCGAAACTTCTCAAAGATCAGCGGTTGCAGGAGCGATAAGTAGAGGGCGTACGCCCCAAAGTACCACTCGGGGGTCAACCCCAGACGCGCATGAACTCGTCCGATCTGCCGCCGCCCGTCCTCATAGGCTCGGTCATAGGGACCCGTCACCAGAGAGAGCAGGTACCGCTTCTGGGCCTCCAGCAGTCGGGTGCTGATTAATTCGTCGGTGAGAAATCGTCTCGTTTCGGGAAAGGACAGGAGATGGCGGTAGAACGCCCCGACCAGCTCGTCGACGTGCTGGACCATGATGGGCTGAAGAACCGTGAGGGCGACTTCCTCTTCTCTTGTGAAGCGAAGAAATCCTTTGCGGGT
Source organism: Nitrospirota bacterium (assembly GCA_016200355.1). Lineage (GTDB taxonomy): Bacteria > Nitrospirota > Nitrospiria > Nitrospirales > Nitrospiraceae > Palsa-1315. The sequence goes on along the minus strand of JACQEY010000016.1, from coordinate 6,522 downwards.
TTTCCAGTCGTCCACGGCCATGATTTCGGACTCCTCCCAACCACAGGCAAGAGCATGGGCTTCGATCTGCTACGCAGATGGGAAAGAAGGCTTACATCCTAAAACAGAATTTCACTCGATGCAACAGCTGATCGGGCAGACGTGACTCACCGGTGCCGATCCTGAACCAGCGCTGTGTTCGTATAGCGCCTAGCGCAAGAAGGTCCGGAGCGAGGCTGTGAAACATGTTTGATACTAAAAGGCTTCCTGCTCATTCACGCCTTGTTTCAAAATCAACTGATTTTGGATATCGGAGAGCTTGCTCGAATTAGATTCCTCTCAACTTTTGCTCGCCAACGGTTCGTCGTGTCACTTCGTGCACGCTTCCGGCCACCAGATGCTGGACCAAGTTGTAAAAGGTGATCGGGACCATGACTCTCGGGTAGGAAGCCAGCACGAGAGAGGCCAGGACCAGCCCGGTCCCGTTGTTATTCATTCCCAGTCCGTACATGAGCGAAACCCGTTCAGCCTGGTCTACCTTGAACAGACGGCTCAGCCCATATCCGGAGGCAAAGGCTGTGCTACAGAGACCTGTGGTGATTCCCAACGTCACCGCCAAGAAGTCGAAATCGCGATCCGCTACCGCCTGGGGAAGGGAGACCGAACCATTCGAGTAGTTCAACAGCAATAACACGATGGAATTGATAAGTTTGACGAACGGCATCACGGCTGTGAGTCGGGCTTCAGGAACTGCGAATCGCGTACCAAGGCCCAGCATGGATGGCAGTACGATCCAGAGGCCCAAGAACGCTCCCGATCCGTAGGCGGCTAGGTCCCGCAGGACCGCCTCGTACTCCTCCGACGCCATCTCCCCGAATACCTGCAGCGCCACAGGTGTGAGGATTGGACTCAGAACGGTTGAGGAGAGGACCAATCCTAAGCTCAGCGCCAAATTTCCATTGGAGTTTTGCGCCCAGGCAGTAGACGCCCCGGCAATCGGCATGGCTGCGACCAACGCAAGGCCGACGAGGATATGCTGTGCTTCTTCCGGCTCATACCACAGCCGCATGACCAGGGTGACGCCAAAAATATAGATCATGGGGATGACCAGATTGGCCGCGAGTCCGGCCAACATCACCCTGCTTTTTTGCATGAGAGATTTTAAGTGCGACGTCTTCACGCCCAATCCGGCATTAAACATGAGCGTGGCGAGGAGGAGCAGGAGCAACGAGACATGGATTTTTGTCTGGAAAACTGGGACGTCGCCCAAGTTAACGTTCCTGATCCATAACCCGGCCGTCGGAAAAACGGCTGCGATGGCATAGGCGCTGATCAAGAACCAGAGCAAATGATGGTGGATGAATTGTGACAGAGCGAGGAGCGTGAATCTGCGGTTATCCATATCTAGAGGGTGCTGAGTTGGCCTAAAATCAAATCCGCCTTTGGCACCACAAATCTAGAGCGACTGATGCCCTGGCGCCTGACCGATGATGTGAACCCTTGGGCCACGAGGGAGTGGAATCACACGGTCGTCGTCCGGTTCACTTCCTAAGACCCACACAAACAATCTTTGCGCGTCACTCAGCTCCGGCTCCTTCGGCATCCCGTACTGTTCTTCCTGCATCGACTCGTCGTAGAGGCCGATGCAGCCGTGTGAGGCCGGATAACCTGGCATGTCCCGTCCATGGATCCAATAGGACACGCCTTCCCTATTCACATGGAAGCGGAGCGCGTAGTTCATCGGATACGGCCGGTCCGTCCCTTCGATCGTATAGAGATCGGATTGATGTTGCAGATGGGCAGCGGTCAGACGGAACTTCCCCGTGGGCGTTTCGTTGAGTCCATCACCGGAGGCAATGGGAGTCGCGAAGCGAAGGGCTCCAAATTCATAGGCTCCGAGAAACTGCTCGGTCAGATCGATCAGAATGAATTTCTCGTTCAGTTCTCCTGGCGGATAAACCAGCGGTAACGGAGTAAACTGCGCCAGCTCGTCGAGCCGCTTCGGCACTTTGATTGAGAGACCAGGATGCGCGTGACGCCGATCGATTCGATTGAATCGTGCAACGTAAACCCAGTTCTCGCCAAACATCGTCTCCAGCGATCCGCCGGGCGGAATCACATGGCAGTCCCACTCGACCGTCGCATCACTGGGATAATGAATCTCGCAGGGGCTGCGATGCTTCTTGGGGGAATCAGCTTGTGAAACAGAGGGAAGGATCGTGATCACCATCACCGTGATGGTGATCAGAGCTTTCCAATATGCCAACAACGTAACCTTGGGCAGGCACGGAACAGACAGAAGCACATGCCGAGTTTCATCACCACCGTTTCGCGAATCCAATCGTTTCACGCTTCACGAATCGGCTACGGCACAGTCTGCCAGATTCCATCCCCCCACACAAAGCTCCGACGTTCCGGGTCCGTCTCCAACTGCTGCACGAGGACAAATCGGCAACCACTTTGTTTATACAACTGCTCGGCTTTGTACTCCATCAGCATCGCCAGGTGCACATCGAGACTCTTTCCGGAGACCATGACCGGAACAAAGATCTGTCCTTCCGATCCGCGGGAAACCTGGCCAACCTCGACTCGGGGGTTGGATAAATGTGGCTCCTCATTAACCGCCATGACGAACCGTTGCAATGCCGTCAGTTCGTGGTGGTCCAACTCGGCCCGTAATCGATGGTTATGACTCATCAGCACCCCTGCTCGTTATCCTCCGATGCTCGACGGGAGAACCGTCTTGGCTCGCCGGCAATCGTAGTCCCGCTTCCCTTCCTTGGAGCTATGTGGTCACGTCGGCTTTGCATCCAGGCAAATGGGAAGTTCACCGATCGCCGTCTTGCGATTTTCTTCGCCTTGCCTCGCACGTATCGCGCCCCTGCTCGTTTCACGTTTCACGCGACTCTAAGACCAATACTGCGATGCCTTGGTATATCCAAACAACAGATCCCGCCGCGCCAGGATACCGACGAGCTTGCCGTTCCGAACCACCGGCACCCGCGTGATGTAGCGATCCTGGAACAGATTCGCGACCTCCTCCAGTTTCATGTCCTCGGTGGCAGTCACCGGGTGGGTGCTCATCATTTCGACAGCCATCACCTTCCGCAGATCCCGCCCCTCGATCATCGCCTGAAGCAGATCGTACTCGCTGATAAGGCCAACCAAGGTCCTGTCCTCTTCCACCACAGGCAGGCTGCCGAAGTTTCGCTGGGTCATCAGCCGGCTGATAGTCAGGGCATCGGTTCTGGAGCCACAGGTAAAGACCGCATCCTGCATCAATTGCCCCACCGTCAAGGTCTTCGGGTCGCAGGCCGTCGCAAGGAACTCCGTTTGTCGCATAGAACCTCCTCTTTCCCGCTATTGAGCCTTCCCGCAGGATGCTCAAAAAGGCCATCCAGCAAGGCCGCAGCCGATGAAAGCACCGGAGGCGTAGCCTCTGGGCTACGTTGAGGATGCTTTCATCGCGAGAACGAAGCTGGCGGACTTTTTCAGCATCCTGCTATGCACGCCCGGCTGCAAGATAGGCACGCAAAACATCACGCCTGGCGATGATGCCCACGAGCTTGTCTTTGGCGTCTACCACCGGGACACGAATCAAATCGCTGGCTCTGAACACATGAACCAGCGTCGGGAGTATTGCTTCCGGATGGATCGAATAGGGGTTATACGTCATGATTTCGCCGGCGGAGACAGCACCAAGCTTGTGCCCATCATCCATAGCGGCCAGCAGATCATGTTCGCTGACAATACCCAGGAGCTTATCTTTGGCGTCCACCACCGGCACGGCCCCGAATCCCTCGATCAGGAGCGAGGCGATGACGTCGCCTTTGGTCTTGAGATGGGCAGACTGCACCATTTTCTGCATGACCTGCTTGACCGTCATCACCTCAAAATCTTTCTTTGTACCTGTCCTGGCCTTCTTCTTTGTCGGCATGTATCCCCTCCTCTAACAATAGCCAAGCGAGACGAGTGAGCATTAATTTGGTTTGTTTCGTTTATCTGGTTGATTTGGTTCATCTGGTTAGTTTCGTTCAACCAAACAAACGAGACAAACCAAACAGACCAAATGAACAAGATAGACTGACGCTAATCACCACAGTGGTGCTTTCCTCTCTGCTGCAAAACGCCGCACCATCCAGAGGAACCGGAGTACCGTTTCTTTTCATAACCCCTTGAAACAGTGCTGACTCTTCTTCCTTATTCCCGTGCGTCACAGGCACATACAATGCAGAACTGATACCCGGAATATCCCGTGTGTTTTGGCATCATTGAGGAAGGGAGTCTGTCATGCGAATTCTTTGTACTGTGGATGGGTCTGAATGCTCACAGTGGGGGGTACAAGCACTCGAAGCGCTCGCCGACCGTGAGCCGGAGGCTGTGACGCTTCTCCATGTGGTCGATCCGTCGGCCCTCCGAGCGGGCAGAGGCAAGAATCCCGTGGCAGAGAAACGCGCCCTGGCCGCCATGGAGAAGGCCGGTGGCATCCTCCTCCGCGAGGCAGAGCGCTCAGCTCGAGTTGCCCTCGGACAGGCCGCGACCGGCCCTCGCACTAAATTTCACACCACCTTAGCCCATGGCCCCTTCGTCCGGACGATCGTGCGACAGGCGGTGCGGATGAAGGCCGATCTTATCCTCATCGGATCCCGTGGATTGAGCGACATTCGAGGATTCTTGTTGGGAAGCATCTCTCGGCAAATCGCGTCAATCGCCCCCTGCTCTGTCCTCGTTGTGAAACAGCCGCTTCCACAGCTGACGCATGTGACCCTCGCGGTCGATGACTCGAAGCACTCCCGAGCCGCTGCTCGATTTCTTCGATCCTTCATTCTTCCGGAATCCGCCACGACCACCATCCTCTCCTCGGCCGAAAGACCGGTGACCGACTTGGCCGTTCGATACTTGTCCAACGCCCAAGTCGCAGAGTTGGAACGACCGGTCCTCGAACGCGCCACGCGACTGGTCACATCATTGCGGGATGAATTCCTGCAAGAAGGCTACGCCGCCGTCACAGACGTGCAGATGGGCCACGTCATCGACACCATCGTCAAACACGTGGAGACGGATCATGCCGACCTGTTGGTGATCGGGTCTCGCGAGCTGACCAAGAGCGAGCGGCTCTATCTCGGCAGCGTCTCGGAAAGTCTCCTGAGACATGCCCCTTGTTCCATCCTGATCGTGCGAGGCCGGCGTGCCTGATCTCGACAAGCTACCGCTCCACCAACTCACGGTTGCTGAAATCCTCAAACACCTGGAAACCAGGGAAGGCGGCTTGTCGCCCGAAGAGGCACAGCAGAGGCTCAGCAAGTATGGCCCCAATGTTCTGGAGGAGCCGGGGCACTCCTCATTGATTCGAGGGTTCCTCCACCAGTTCACCCATTTCCTGGCCATGTTGCGTTGGATCGCCGCCGCCCTTTCTTTCACGGCAGAATTCATGAAGCCAGGCGAAGGTATGGCCACGCTCGGCTGGGCGATCCTCGGGGTGATCGTCATCAACGCCGTCTTTGCCTTCTTTCAGGAATATAAAGCGGAGCGCGCGGTGCACGCCCTACATCGCCTCCTCCCTGCCAGGGCATGGGTGCTGCGAAGCAAGCAACCGCAAGACGTGTCGCGGAGCGAGATCGTGCCGGGTGACGTGCTCTTGATCGAGGAGGGAGAGCAGATCCCAGCCGACGCCCGGCTCATCGAAGCAAGCGGAATGCGTGTCGACCTCTCCTCTCTCACAGGCGAATCCCAACCGAAGCGGCGGACAGCGGAGCCGGTGGCCGATGGACATCTGCTGGACATTCCTAATCTCGTATTCGCCGGCACCCCCGTGCTCTCCGGCAGAGGTCGTGCAGTGGTGTTCGCCACCGGCATGCAGACGGAATTCGGCAAGATCGCCCGCCTCTCCACGAGCGTGGAGACAGGCCTCAGCCCGCTACAGAAAGAGATCGCCAAGCTCACCCGCATTGTCGCCATGATTTCGTTGGCCATGGGAGCCTCGTTTTTCGCTATCGGGCTATGGACCGGCCTCGGCTTTTGGATCAGCGCGATCTTCGGGATCGGCATCATCGCGGCGAACGTGCCGGAAGGACTGCTCCCCACTGTGACGCTGGCCTTGGCGTTGGGCAGCCAGCGCATGGCCAAACGCCACGCGCTCATCAAGCAACTGACATCCGTTGAAACCTTGGGTTGCACCACCGTCATCTGCACGGATAAGACGGGGACGCTGACCGAGAACAGAATGCGCGTGGCTCGTTTCTATATGGACCATCTCGAAGTCGAGGTGCAGGAAAGCTGTCTGGTGATCGCCGGACGCGTGACCAGCGCGATCGAGGCCGAGGAGTATGCGCCGCTCTTCGATGCGATCATCCACTGCCACAATGCCAAACGCCTGCGGCGGACCGACGGCCGCCCCACCATCACGGGCGATCCGACCGAAGTGGCCCTGGTCGAGTTCGCACTGGATCACGGACTCCTCCACCATGCACCGTTGCCCAGGATGGGCGAGCTGCCGTTCGACGCGGACCGCAAACGCATGTCCACCCTCCATTGGCGTGAAGG
>JACQEY010000099.1 GCA_016200355.1 Nitrospirota bacterium | reverse complement strand
CCCTGCCGGCTTTTTGCTCGGCCGGGATGGCTTTGACCAAAGATTGATGGGTTGCAATCGCTCGTCCTTGATCGTTATTCCATCGATAGGCGACACCTAACCGAAATTGGTTTTCAAGGTTTTCGGGCCGCACAACGGCCAAGGTTTGCATCGCTGAGAGCATGCGGTACAGGTAGTCGGCGGTCGTCGGCTTGTCGAACCCACCCATCTCCATCCCCAACGACAGGTCCATGCGTACTGTTTGGGCATAGATGTTCCAAAAATGCTCGTTCACGACCAAGGCAAGTGCCGGATCATTCACTGTGAGTTTGTGGAAGGGGATGGCCTCGCGCAGGATGACGGCATAGAGGTGTTGACTCAGTACCATGAGGGCGTCAACCTGATTGGGATCGATGATGAGCACACGGTTCAACATGGCCACGCGGTCACGCAGTTCGGGAAAGGTGGCGGTGCGAGCTGCAGCAGAAGTCAAGAGCCCCGGGCTATCCGTCGGTCCCCACCAGACCAGCGAGTCTGGCAGGGCATGGCTGGTTTCTGTGGCAAAAGGAATCTGTTCCTGCGCGCCGCTGCCGAATATGGAGCCGCTGGTGACGGGAAGGTTCACGACTGCTGTGTCGCCTGCGAATCCGTGTTTTTTTAGCCCGGAGAGGACAACCCACTGGGTGGTGATGTCTTTCAGCGCGCGTCTGGTCCGCTTAATGGTCGTCGTCCACTTGACCGAACCAGCCGCGTAGGTCAACGGGGCTGTGAGGGGATCCTGGTAACTGATGGACAATTTCACTAAGGTCGTCGGCACCGCCACAATTGGGCCATTCGGTCGAAGGCGGAACGAGGCAGAAGGGAGCGGCACGCTGCCGATAATGCGAGTATGGAATCCGGTTCCCGGTGGTTTCACACCCAACGAGTCGGTTACGAAGGACGAGGCGGGATAGCGGTTCACGTCTTCACTGAAAAAGACCAGTTCGCCATTACTCGGCCACAAGACCTCCATGCCGACATCGCTTCTGATGAGGGTGGAGGCATGGGATTCTCGCAGTCGCTTCCAGCAGGAGTCGTAGACGAGGTCGGAGTCGGCTGGATAGGTTTTGATGCCATGGGGGGCTGCGGCCACGACGGGATATTGGCAGGCGAAGTCGAGCTGGCCGACGCCCACCTTGTTTCCCGCTCCCATTGCTTCGGCATAACGCTGAGCCGTCGCCTCAGCAGAGGTGACAGCCTGCTTCGACTTCTTCACAGCTGCAGCGGCTGATGCCGAGGAGGTCTCGATTAGGGTCATCGCAGTGACAATCGACAGGATTCCGGTGAGGAATAAGATCGTGAATCGGCCACGCTGGAGAATCTGCAGGCGCATCATGTCGGACAGGCTCCTAATATAAGGGACGAGAAGAAGTCGGTACTGTACCACGCAGCTTTGAGGACCTGAAATAGGCTCGCAGGATGCTGAAAAAGTCCGCCAGCGTAAGAAGACTGTTATTTGATTTGTTTGGTCTGTCTCGTTTGTTTGGTTGAACAGGACCAACTCGACGAACTGAACAAGCCAGATGAACCAGACAAACCTACACGAAGAGGACGCTCTCTCTACTGGCTATTCGACCACGATTAGGGCCTGCATGTTGTGACCTGGCATGTCGCACAGGTAAGAGAAGGTTCCGGTACGTGCCGGTGTGAATTGAAACTCAATCAGGCCCTCAGCCGGGATGATCACCCGCTTGAGTCCGTCTGGACCGAACTCCGTGGCTCCGTTGCCCCCCACGTTGAGGTCGGCGCTGAGGAAGAGCTCCTTGGCGACCACAGTATGGAGTTCCGTGTCGTAGCTGCGGAACCGTAGCACGGTCTTGCGATCATGATGTAAGTGGATGTGCTGTGGAGTGAACATCCGAGCGCGGATCTCTACGGTGACCGATTCCACCTCGGCCTCGGCTGGGAGTGCGCGAGGAGTCTGTTCAACATTGCCGTTCGTGACCGTAGAAAGGCCAATGTCGGACAGGCTTCTTGTGGGAGTTGTGAGTAGTAGGGCCAGACATATGAACCCGATAGACCTCTTCACCGTGCGTTGGCCCCGTCGAGAATCGCGCGGCGCATGTTCGCCCGGTCGGCCGAGTTCAACGGTGGGACAGGATGATGTTGGCAGAGCGTGACGGTGTGCTGGAGGGAGGCGATGAAGATTTCGCAATTCGGGCAGGTTCCCAGATGCCGGCGTATTTCCCGGCAAATGTCTGAGGGGAGTTCGTCGTCGATATAGGCAGACAACTGCCGGAGCAGATCCACGCAATGGCCTTGGCCATGGGTATGGCGGGGAGACGATGGCCCGGACCGTTTCTTCGGCAATGCCGTCTTTTTCTTGGTCATGAGCGCAAGCCTCCAGACTTGTGGTCACCGTGGTGGGTGATGCCGCGGGCGCTGAGTTCTCGCCGCACAAACAAGCGTGCTCGGTGCAGTCGCGATTTTACGGCTCGCTCGTTCAAACCCATGATGGCCCCCACTTCTTTGGCACTCAACCCTTCCATATCGCGGAGCACTAGAGCCATCCGATACTTTTGAGGCAGTTTCTCGATCGCCTGGTCGAGGGCCTGCCTGAGTTCCTTGTTCTGCAGTGCCTCTTCGGGACTGAGCCCGTCCATCGGGATTTGGAGGCGAAATTCTCCCTCGGAGGTGGGCACGAATTCCTCGATCGACAACTCGTGTTCTGGTTGTCCTTTGCGCTTGCGACGCATCCGTATGCAGGCCCGTGAGGCGATGGTGTACAGCCAGGTAGAAACCTTGGCTTCGCCTCGAAAATCTTTGAGTCCTTGGTAGGCGTTGAGAAAGGTTTCTTGAACAAGATCCTTTGCCGACTCCGTTTCTCCGCACAGGCGATGCGCGTAACGATAAATCAGATCGACATGGTCTCGGTACAGCTTATCAAACTCGTCAGGCTCTTGCATGGCTGGGCGTTGGGGAGGCTTGGGAGCAGTGGCGCGCATGATTGGGGCGGAGTCTAGGGGCTTGGTTGAGACCTGTCAAGCACACCTGGCAGGATGCTGAAACAGCTCCCCAGCGGTGGTCAGGGCTGCTGTAAGTAATGGCCTGGGTTAGCGGATGTTCGAGAGGCTGCGTCGTGGAACCGGAGTCTCAGCAGATGGAGACGTGACGGTCACACGCTCATGGTCGATATGCAACGTCAGCGGTTGTCCCACCTTCACACGAGGGACCCCGATTTTCGAGTTGATCATGACTAGGCCGATGGGGGTGCGGACAAAGACGAAGTTGGATTTGAGCTTGGACACGGTTCCCGAGAGGAGGAGCTGCACGTCGGTGCCGACCGGCGGGGTCTGGCTGACTTGCAGGTCGTACTGTAAATCATGCACCCCGCTGATGGTGTTCGTGTCATCGACTTCGACAGTCAGTGGATCTCCCTCGTTATAGTTGGCGAGGCGTTCTTCCTGTGTGCCGACTTGGACAGTCTGGTCACCGTCAGGCCCCCACCAGCGTAATGTTCTTGGCTCATCGGTCCCGAACGTCAGTGGCCCGTTGAGGTAGCGATGGACTAACGATCCATCGGCCCTCTTTCGGATCTCGATGACGGAATGGCGCTCATGCACCCAAAAGTGTACTTCCTGTGAGGCCTTAAGATCCTTCAACGTTGTTTTGGAGGTGAGAGTCAGCAGTCCGATTGGGGTCTTGAGAAAGACGATCCCGGCCTTGGTCCGCCACACCGATCCCCGTAACTGTATGAAGGGATCAATTGTGACTGGGGCACGGGTGGCAGGAGTGGGACCAGGGGTGTCAGTGATTTGGGGTGAGAGCGTTTCTATCGGCGCCGGTGGCTCTTCGGCACAAACTGACCCCAGGAGGCTGAGGGTGACCGCCCCGGCGCAAAGAAGTTCAATCGCACCTCGCCGCAGCCTGCGAGAAAATGAGTCGCGCATTCCGAAGGCTTGCGGGTTGTCATGAGCCGCAGGGGGATAGGTCTTTGTATGGATGGAATGACGCATCGGCCTGTGCGAATAGCATGATGCATTCGAGGAGTCAAGGCGAAAGCTGCCACAGCAGTGATTTGGAAAACGATGCCCCTACAATATTGAGCTATTGCCAGGAACCTGTACATCGGTCGGCGTGTAGTGGTGCTGCGAATCTGTGGATGTGCAAGGAGTGGAGGGCAGTGGGTCGAGGGTCAGGATGATCCGGATCTCGCGGTCAGCTGAATTTGGCACTCCGAACCCCGTGAGCAGGAGGGAAGGTGTGACCATGTGACAGATGCGGCGCATTTCGAATTGTGCCCAGTCTTGTGCCTCGATTCGACGTCGGAGCTGTGCCAGCACGTCATAACAGAACTCCGTGAGGATGGACGGCATGGATTCGGGCGCCATCTGCGGCCAGCGCTCATGGGATGTACCGAACAACGCCATCAGTGCACGGGCCGGTCCATTCATGTGCAAGATGCGAGCGGATGAGGAAAACACGATCATGCCCGAGTCGGGAGAAGAGAGGAGAGGCTGTGGCATCGCACACGTTCCGTGCGTAGCTGTCTCCTTTGTTGTGGAGACAGCATTCTGCGAGGAGTTGGCTTGGCTCTGTGGAGATGGTTGCGGCACGCGTGTCCTTATCAGGGGAATGGTCTTCGGTCTGTGCAAGAGTTGCACCGAAGCGACAGGTGTAGAAAGCGCGATTATCCCACGAATACCGATCACAACGAGACACCTTGGGCTAGGTTGTGTACAAAGACGGTGTCGGAGTGGCGGAAGTTGAACCAGCTATTTCTTGCGAACCAGCATGCGAATCGGGGTTCCCTCGAATCCATATTCGTCGCGGAGTTGGTTCTCGAGAAAGCGGAGGTAGGCGGACGTGATATTGTCCGGGTGGCCGACAAACAATGCAAAGACGGGCGGTTGTGTCGCGACCTGGGTCATGAAGGCAGATTTGGTGATCTTCGTCGGTTTGCCTTTGCGCACTGGGAGGGGATGGGTGGCGAGGATCTCCTGGAGGAACTTGTTCAACGCTCCCGTCGGGATTCGTTTTGAAAAAGCCGTGAATACTCTGTCAATAGTAGGAAAGAGCTGGCCAAGTGAATTGGGATGAGCTGCGGATGCGAAGAGGACCGGTGCCCAGGTCAGAAAGGGAAAGCGCCGCCGCAGTTCCAGTTCAACCTCTTGCCGGGCCTGGCTATCGCCTTCCCGAAGATCCCATTTATTCACCAGCAGGAAGCAGGCCCGTCCTTGCTTGATGATGATCCCCGCGATCTTGGTATCCTGCTCGGTCACGCCTTCTACGGAATCGAGTAGCAAGATCCCGAGGTCGGATCGGCCGATGGCCAAGTGCGATCGAACTACGCTATAGCCTTCGATCCCCCGGTCGATCTTTCCGCGCCGGCGAATACCGGCAGTATCGGTGAAGAGATACCGCTGTCCTTGGTGGAGGGCAATCGAATCGATCGAGTCCCTGGTAGTTCCCGGCACATCGCTGACCACCACTCGGTCCTCTTCGAGCACGGCATTCACCAGCGTGGACTTGCCGACATTCGGCCATTCGGCCGTCCCACGACAGCAATGCGGGGCATTGTCGTCTGCTCAGGGTTCTCCTCTGGGTCCGGGAGGAGCGGATAGATGGCATCCAGGAGTTCGGAGACACCGATGCCATGTTCCGCAGAGATCGGATAGAGCGTATCGATACCCAATTGATAGAAATCCGCCACGAGCGTTTCGACTTTGGGCGTGTCGATCTTGTTTATCACGACAAACAACGGCTTCGGCGCTCCGCGCAAGAGACGGACCACTTCCTGGTCCGGGGTCGTTAGCCCGGTCCGGCCGTCCATCAGCAAGATCAATATGTCCGCTTCCGCAATGGCGAGTTCCGATTGACGTTTGATAAGGGCCAGCATGCCTTCAGAGGCTGAAGGGTCCAGGCCTCCCGTATCCACCAGGCGGAATGGCCGATTCCGATAGATCGCATCGGCGTAGTTACGATCCCGGGTGACACCTGGAACGTCGTCCACGATGGCCGTTCGTTTACCGAGCATGCGATTAAAGAGCGTCGACTTACCGACGTTGGGGCGGCCGATAATGGCCACAATAGGTGGGCCAGCCGTTGTTGCTGACGGTACTGGTGCTGTCAGTGTGGGAGTTTTCTTGGTGCGTGGCATGGGGAATCGTGTCTCGACCGTAACATAAGAATTTTGGCAAACACAACCAGCTCGTCTTCTCGGCCGGCCTCCGATATACTTTCCCAATGATCCAGCACTCAGCACTCAGTCCTCAGCACTTCCTCAATTGGAACGAGATCGACGATGTCCTGCTCGATATGGACGGGACGTTGCTCGACCGCCATTTCGACAATTTCTTTTTCGAAGAGGAATTGCCCCGTCGTTACGCCGCGCTCCATGGTCTACAGCTCGAAGAGTCCCGCAACACGCTGATGGCGATGTACAGCTCGGTGGAGCGTGAATTGGCCTGGACCGATCTGAATTATTGGACGCAGCGAGTGGGAATCGATGTTGTGGCGTTGCATCGTGAGTTGGATCACATGATCGGGTTCCTGCCGGGAGCAGAAGATTTCTTGCGCTACCTTCACCTGCTCGGGAAGCGTGTGACGATTGTCACGAACGCGCACGAGGCGGGTGTGTCGGTGAAAGTCGCCAAGACCGGGCTCGATCGGCATGTGGATCGCATCGTGAATGCGTTTGAAGTGGGGTATCTAAAAATGCGTCCGGAGTATTGGCCCAGCTGTGCGCGACTACTGGGATTCGACCCGACCAGGACTCTCTACATGGATGATGACGAAGGCTGTCTGATAGCGGCAAAACAATTCGGCGTCGCCCATCTCATTCATAGCGCCAAGTCGAGTTCTCAACTGCCTCCCACCCCGCTCGCCCAGTTCGTCTCAGTCACCGGTTTCTCTTCACTCCTCAACGGGCGGCCTGCGATTTAGCAGGATGCTGAAAACGTCCGCCAGCGGCGTTCTCGCTTCGCTCAGATCCTCAACGTACCCCAGAGGGTACGCTTCCGGTCTTCGCTCGCTGCGGCCTTGCTGGACGGCCATTTTGAGCATCCTACGTGATGTGCTCCTGTCTCATATGAACCCCTCCTTCGTCGATTCTTGTTGCTCCCACTGGTCTATGTTAGAGTCCATCGACTTTTTCGAGACGAGAGAGACTCAGTGCCAGTATGAGCAAGACCTACGATCATCACGCCCTCGAAGTGAAGTGGCAGGCCTATTGGGAGCAGCACCGGACCTTCCGCGTCGCTGACGACCAGAGCAAGCCGAAGTTCTACTGCCTCGACATGTTCCCCTATCCATCAGGCTCAGGCCTCCACGTCGGCCATCTTGAGGGATACACCGCCACCGACATCGTGTCCCGCTACAAACGTATGAGGGGCTTCAATGTGCTGCATCCAATGGGGTGGGACGCGTTCGGGCTGCCCGCTGAGCAATACGCCATGAAGACGGGAGTCCATCCTGCCATCACGACAGCCCAGAACATCGCGACCTTCAAGCGCCAGATGAAACGTGTCGGTCTGTCCTACGACTGGGAACGTGAGATCAGCACGATTGACCCCGATTATTATCGCTGGACGCAGTGGATCTTCTTGAAACTGTTCGAGCGAGGACTGGCCTACGTGGCGGAAGTACCGGTGAACTGGTGCCCTGCTCTGGGGACGGTGCTCGCCAATGAAGAAATTATCGATGGGAAGAGCGAGGTCGGCGGGTTCGATGTGGTGCGCAAGCCGATGCGCCAATGGGTGTTGAAGATCACGGCTTATGCCGATCGGCTACTCGAAGACTTGAAGCTGGTCGAATGGCCGGCCAGCACGTTGGAGATGCAGAAGAATTGGATCGGCCGATCGATCGGCGCGGAAGTCGAGTTCGATCTGGCCGCCGCCTCCGGCATGGTTCGGATCTTTACGACGAGGCCCGATACCTTGTTCGGTGCGACCTATATGGTGCTGGCGCCGGAGCATCCGTTAGTGGCGGTTGTCACGACTGCCGACCGTCGCATCGAGGTCACCGCCTATCGCGAGGCGGCGGCAAGAAAAAGCGATCTCCAACGGCAGGAACTCGAAAAGGAAAAGACCGGAGTCTTCACCGGCGGCTATGCGGTGAATCCGGTGAACAAGGAACCGCTGCCTATTTGGATTGCCGATTATGTGTTGATGGGTTACGGGACTGGGGCCATTATGGCTGTGCCTGCGCACGATGAGCGGGACTGGGCCTTTGCGAAGACCTATGCCTTGCCGATCCGCGAAGTAATCGCGGGTGGGCAGGTTGAACAGGAGGCGTTCATTACGACCGACAAGGGGACCGTCGTCAATTCCACGACGCCGGACAGAAGCTTTACCATCGATGGGCTGACACCGGGTGACGCGATTCCGAAAATCACGGCTTGGTTAGAATCGCAGGGCAAGGGCCGCAAGGCAGTGAACTACAAGTTGCGGGACTGGCTGTTTGCTCGTCAGCGGTATTGGGGCGAACCCTTTCCGATTGTGTGGGTTGATGGCCATGCCCTTCCGCTTCCAGAAGAGCAACTACCGATATTGTTGCCGGAGACCAACAACTTCAAACCGTCCGGGAACGGCGAAAGCCCACTCGCGAATTTAACCGACTGGCTGACGATCACCGACCCGATCAGTGGCGTGCCGGCTCGTCGTGAAACCAACACGATGCCTCAGTGGGCCGGCTCCTGCTGGTATTATCTGCGATTTATTGATCCGAAGAATCAGGGCCAGCTCGTCGATCCGGAACAGGAGCGCTATTGGATGCCGGTGGATCTCTATATCGGCGGCAGCGAACATGCCGTGCTGCATTTGCTCTATGCGCGGTTTTGGCACAAAGTTCTATACGACATTGGAATAGTCAGTACACCGGAGCCGTTCAAGAAACTGGTGCATCAGGGGATTGTGCTGGGTGAAGACAACCAGAAGATGTCGAAATCCCGTGGAAACGTCGTGAATCCCGACGAGATGATGGACCAGTTCGGGGCCGATGCGGTCCGGCTCTATGAAATGTTCATGGGTCCGCTGGAGGCTGTGAAGCCCTGGAGTACGAGGGGCGTGGAAGGGGTCACGCGGTTTCTCGAACGGGTCTGGCGGCTCATGGTGAATGAAGAGGGCCGACTCGCGAGTGCCGTGGTAGAGACGGTTCCTACTCTCGAACATCAGCGGTTGCTCCACCAGACGATCAAGAAGGTGACCGAGGATATCGAAGGATTGCGGTTCAATACCGCAATCTCCCAGATGATGGTCTTTACGAACGAGATGACGAAGGCCGAGCAGCGTTCCCGGGCCTTGCTTGAGCCATTTATTCTTCTTCTGGCGCCCTTCGCGCCCCATCTGGCGGAAGAATTGTGGGAGGTGCTGGGTCACCAGCCGAGCATCTCTCAGCATCCTTGGCCGATCTTTGATCCTGTGTTGACAGTCAGCGATCGATTGACCATCCCGATCCAAGTGAATGGAAGGTTGCGGGCCAAACTCGACATGGGAGCCGATGCCACTCGCACGCAGGTCGAAGTGCTGGCTCGTACGCAGATCACGGAGTGGTTGCAGGGCAAAGAGCCAAAAAAAGTGATCTATGTGGAGAAAAAGCTAATAAATTTTGTCGTCTAAGGAAGTGCTGAGTGCTGAGACCTGAGACCAGGAATGGTGCGATTCGGAACGAAAGGGTGTACCACCTTTTCATTCTCAGCACGCAGGTCTCAGCACTGTGTCTGTTCTTAGCCCTACCGGGCGGCTGTGGTTATCAATTTCGTGTGGAGGGAGCTGGGCCTACGATCGGGGGGCCGGCAGTGACTTCTTCTCCGACGTCGCCGCCACCGCGGTTGATTGTCCAGACGTTGGAAAACAAAAGCTTTGAGCCGAACTTGGAAACCCGCTACACCAACTATCTGCGCCATGAATTTTCATCCGGCAGCGGGGCTCAGGTCGTTTCAGAGTCTGAGGCAGCCGATCTTGTGCTGTCGGGGCAAATCCTCTCAGTGACGCTTCCCACGCTCAGTTTCAGCCAGACCATCACGGTCGAAAGCCGTGCAGAGGTTATGGTGATTATCAAGGTGCAGGAGGCCAGGACGCAACGTCTCGTGTGGGCACAAACAGCGAAAGGCATTTCGGAGTTCTACGTGACGCCCGATCTGCAATTTAACCGTGTCCTGCAGAACCGGGCCTTAGAACAAGCCGGCCGTTTCATCGCCGAGGATTTGGCTTCCCGCTTTCTGCTTCAGTTGGAATCAGGACAGTTGGCAAATCCCTCCGCTCATCCAGTATCGGACAACGCGGACAGCACCATCAAATAGGCAGATATTCACTATGGCCTCAGCCATTTCTCATGCCCAGCTCAATGCGCAGCTTGCGCAAGGAACGGTCACGCCGCTGTATGCGGTGGTCGGCGAGGAAGATTTGCTGCGCGATATGGCTCTGGGTGCGCTGAAATCCGCGTTATTGGGAGAAGGTGCGAGCGACTTCAATTGTGATCTGTTCTATGGAGATGATGTGAGTGGGAGAGAGATTGTCACCTGTGCTTCGGAAGTAGCCGTATTTGCAGCTCGACGAGTGGTGGTGGTGAAAGCGGCCGATAAACTTCCAGCCCGGGAGTGCGACGCGATTCTTCCCTATTTGAAGGAGCCGAATGACTCCACGTCTGTGATCTTCGTCGCACCGAAGCTTGACGGACGACTCAAGTTCACCCAGGCTCTGGCAAAGGTCTCGGTGACGGTCGATTGTTCTCCTCTCCGAGAGGCGCAGTGGCTTCCTTGGCTCAGACAGGATGCTGAACGGGTCGGGGTTCGGCTCAACGACGAAGCGATTGATTTACTCAAAGAGGCCTGCGGTGGCTCGCTCTACTCAGTTCGGCGTGAACTGGAAAAGCTGGCTGCGTATGTCTCGCCGGGTCAGGTTGTCACCGCCGACGATGTGTCGACGTTGCGCGGAACGGAACCTGGCGCGTCGGTGTTTGATTTGACGGTGGCGATCGGCGGCAAAGACCACGGGCGGGTGTTGGCGATCTTGGCCAGGAACCTGGAAGCGGGCGAGGCTCCACTGAGAATTCTCGGCTCACTGGCCTGGCAATATCGGAGACTGTGGAAGGTTAAGGAAATCGCCCGGCAAGGGGGCCGTGAGGGGGAGGCCGCTCGGATTTTGCGCATGGATCCCTACAAGGTGCGGGCGTTTCTCGATCAGTTTCCCGACGTCCACTTGCATGAGGCGCTTCGGTTATTTTTAGATGCCGATGCCAAGCTGAAGGGTGGAAGCGGCGGACGTCCTGCCCGAATTCTTGAAGACGTGTTGTTGCGGTTATGTGCCCGTGCACAGGTCAACGTACGTCCCTCCTCGTCACCGGGTCGTGGCACCGAGCTGCCGCAACCGGTTAGAGCGAGAACCATCTCGAACGTGCGAACGATTACGCGCGGGAAGCAGATAAGGAGTTGACGTGGAGCGTGAGGCGAGCAATTCGGCGCGAGGCCGTGTTCGGTTTCATCACACCCTTCGTCACAGCCTTGCCGAGGGCCGATGTAGCTTGGCGCAGGGATACCTTCGCATCCTCAGCCTTCTTCTCGGCCACGGCCGCTTGGACTTTCTTGACCAGGCTCTTGAGGGCACCCAGCGTCGCACGGTTACGGTCGTGGCGCTTGACGGCTTGGCGGGCTCGGCGAATCGTGGATTTATGTACAACCGGCATAGTAGACTCCTCTAAAAAAAGAGTGCACTTGTACCACACGGTTCTCTGAGGCGTCAAGGCAAGCCATTTTTCAAAAGGACAAGCCTGTGTCAACCATCAGTGCTCGTGACCGCTTAATCTTGGCCCTCGATGTGCCCTCTCGCGATGAAGCCGACCGGCTTCTCGATCGCGTACAGGATCAGATCGTATTTGTGAAGGTTGGACTCGAATTGTACACCGCCGCTGGACCTGAGATGGTCCAACGTCTGATCACGCGAGGCAAGCGGGTGTTTCTGGATCTCAAGTTTCTCGATATCGAAGAGACCGTTCGTCGGGCCACTGCGCGGGTTGCGGCAATGGGCGTAGAGTTCTTAACGGTCCATGCAAATCGGAAAGCGCTGGCCGCAGCCGTCCAAGGCCGTGGAAAGTCTACTCTGAAACTGTTGGCGGTGACGGTGCTGACCAACTTCGATAGCCAGGATCTCCGCGATATGGGGATTCAGCGGAGCGTCCAGGACTTGGTCACGGCTCGCGCCTTGTTGGCGTCCGAGGTAGGCTGTGATGGGGTGGTAGCCTCGGGCGAAGAGCCGGCCATCCTCCGCCCTAAGGTCGGTCCGCGATTTCTGATCGTTACACCAGGCGTACGGCCTGCGGGCAAAGGCGTCGATGATCACGCCAGGGCGACCACGCCGACCCAGGCGATTTCGGCGGGGGCCGATTATTTGGTGGTCGGCAGACCCATCAGAGATGCTTCAGATCCCGCCGCCGCCGCCGCCACAATTCTTACGGAAATGCAGGCGGCCTTTGATGCCAGGGGCTGAAGAGAGTCAGCCGTCAATGGTCAACAGTCGATCGCTAACACTTGAAGAGGCTATTCTCCTCCATTGACGAATGACCCATGGCCAATGGCTACTCCATCGGTTGCGGCAGCATTCTTCACTTTGTTAAGATCCCCGCTCTCCGCGCATCCTTGGGATGGTGGGTGTAGCTCAGCTGGTTAGAGCGCCGGATTGTGGATCCGGAGGTCGCGGGTTCGAAACCCGTCACTCACCCCATACCCTCTGGCCAACCAAACTTTACAGGTATTCGGTTGATTCGTTGACTTCAGGTGGTTCACGCTACCTTAATCCGAATATTTCATGAGCGCGTCTGCCACAGTTAATCTGGCGAGAGGCAAAGGGCCAGAGACTAGGGTGACTGGAAAGAATGTCTTCTCTCATGCCACTAGGAGTTTGCGGAAAAACTATTGTGGCACGGTGGAAACTCAATGGCCCGCACGTCTGGGACAACAGGAGAACATCACGTAGGATGCTCAAAATTCCGTCCAGCAAGGCCGCAGCGAGCAAAGAGGCGGGAGGTACGTACCGCACTTCGTGTGTGCCGTTCGCCCTTTGAATTGATCTTGGCGAACGGAAAATCCCCCCCAGTGATTCCGATATCCGAGAGGCTCGCCCCCATACGTTGAGATTCTGAGCGAAGTGAGAACGATGCATGGGAATAGGCGCGTCTCGGCGTGCCAGGGTTGGGAGGGTGAGAAAGGCGACTTTTCCAGCATCCTGCTAATGCAGCGATTGCCGATGCTCATGAGCAGAGATTACTCAGGTTGCACTGGTGGCTGGAGCGGAGCGGATGGATCCACGGTATTCGGAAGGGTGCGAGGAGTTCCATCCTGGCGGTCGAGTTTTTCTAAGACTTCTTGCTTGAGCCTTGTGGGTTCCTCAATCCGAGTTTCGCGCTGCAGTGTCCCCAATTCCGCTGATTTGCGGGCTTTCAACTCCACCATGTCTGCCTCATCCCTGACGAGGGTTGGAGTCAGGAATACGAGCAGGTTGAGTTTCACGATCTGTCGGCTTTGGAATTTGAACAGCCATCCCAAGAACGGGATATCGCCCAAGAGCGGAACTTTTCGCTCGTTGATGGTGATGTTATCCCGCACGAGCCCGCCGACGACGATGGTCTGTTGATCTTTCGCGATGGCGGTTGTCTCCATCGACCGTTTGGTCGTGGTGGGTCCAACCGGGATGCTGGCCGTCCCGCTCCCGATCGTTTGCGCCACAGCCTCCGCTATGGCGGTAATCTCCTGCTTGATTTCTAATCGGATCAAGTCGTTCTCCAGAACCTGTGGAGTGAATTCCAGTGTGACGCCGACATCTTTTCGCTCGATCGTGACAAGGGTTCCTCCCGTGATTCCCTGGGCCTGACCTGTGGGGAAGGGACGATTTTCACCCACGACGATCTTGGCCTTTTGGTTATCTGCGGCGAGCACTTGGGGGGTCGACAGGACATTCGTGTCCGTAAGGCTCAGCAGCAGTTGTAAGAATGCGCGGACGTTGATCGTGTTGAGGGCCGACACCGCTCCTCCAGTTGCAGTGCCCCCAATAATGGACTGCGCGATGGTTGCCAAGTTTTCTGGTGCGACATTGAGTCCAGCGATTCCTTGCAGTTGACCATTCTTGCCCGCACCTATTACCTGAATAGGGTCGCTCCCGATCTGTCTGAGCCGATCAACCTCCACCTCCAAGATGACGGCTTCGACAAAGACCTGATTCCGACGTGTATCCAAATCTCGAATGACGGACTGCAACCTGGTGTAGGCGCTTTTTGTCGAACTGATGATGATCGAATTTGTAGCCTTGTCCGCAAAGACTTGGACGGGGGCTTCGAATTCACTCAAGGGCCTAAATAGTGGTCGTGTGCCAGGCGCCGTCTGTGCCACGGTCTGAGATCGGGCGACGAGGTTGGTTAGGATGGCCGCAAGATCGGTCGCATTGGCGTGTTTGAGTTTGTAGACGAAAGCCCCTCGTTCCGGAGGAAGCTCCCCCATCGCCACGATTTGATGGACATTCCCTTTCGTGACGACAGCCAGATGACTGACTTCGAGCGCTGCCACGAACATGCTATACGCTTGGGCGTGCGTGACCTTGGTAGGAGAGTACACACTGATTTTTCCTCCGGCCTTCTTGACGACATCGTCCAAGACAAAGTTCTTGCCGGTTAACTCGCTGATGAATCGAACAAAAACAGAGAGTTCGACATCGTTGAAGTCGAGGGAGACGCGTCCGGCGGCGTTTCCTCCGGATTCAGCCCGTAGGGTAATAGGAAGCAGAAATCCACTCAGCACTGCCAGTAGACAGACGAGAGCGGCCTGTCTGATCCAGCTCAATTGTCCGAAAGAAAAAAAATCCATTATTCCCATACGATGTATGTGGAAAGACTGGTCATCCCCCGGACCAGCTCGATCATGAAAATGAGAACGTGGAACAAAGAACGGTACCATAAGGCTCGTCATTGGCACAACCAACCAGCGTGTTTGATGCATGAGAGTTGCTACGGCAATTGTCGAGTAGCATCAGATTTTCTCGATTAGACGGTCGGACTTGCCGCTTGGTTTGCTCGAAATCCTATCTAGCCCGCATTATTCATGAGCGCTTCTGCTGCAATCGCCGATGTTTGGGCGAGAGGCATGGGGCCAGAGGCAAGTGGCGAAGACTTCCGGTCTGAATGAATAATGCGGGCTAGCCGCTCCGAGAGAAGGCTCTCTCGACGGTGATTCTTGACGAGCTTGTTCATTTTTGAAAAGGATCGAGGAAAAGAAAGAAGAAGTCACCCCTAACACCTTAAATAATCAAAGACATCCATATTCACTGTAAAGACCATAATGGCACTAGGATTGCATATCTCGGTCCAGTTTGCCTCCCCGCAAGATCGTGGGAAACTGAACGGAAGCGAAAACTGGTGCAAGGTGGCCAGGGAAGCTACTTCGCATCTTTCGATGATCTGCTAAGGTTGTAGCGTGCGGACCGACAAGAAACTCCCTCAAAAAGCTATCAAAAAGACCTCCTCCCGAGTACATAACCGGGGTGTGGTCGGCTACAGCAAGAAGAGTGCGCTTCTCGAAGAAGCCATCACCCACATGAACGCCGGCAAGTACGGCCGGTCGTCCGCTGCATTGAAAGAGCTGCTCTCACTTGATCCTCACAACACGGAAGCCCGACGGCTCTTTGCCACGCTACATCTACGACTAGGCAGCCTTGTCACGGCTCGGCAAGCATTTGAGTCCCTCGCCAATGAAGCGATCGGGCGACAAGATTTATGGCTGGCCGAATCCTTGCTGCGCGAATACTTGGTTGCCGGACCACGTTGTGTCCCGTTCCTCGAGCTTTTGGCACATGTGTATGAGGAAAAGGGGGATGCCATGGCTGCGGTGGACGAATTGGGCAAGGCCATCGGCATTCTTATCGAGGATACAGACTCTGAGAATCCCACGAAACCCTCTCAGCTCTACGCCAAGGTAAGAGAGCTTGCTCCGGCAAGCCCTGTAGCCTTTCAGTTTGCCTCTCAATTTGACATACAAACAGGCGCGTTACTTGTGTCCCAGCCGGTGGCTCCTGCCGATGTGACGTCACCGGAAGTCGATGCCGCACATCCCCAGAGCGAAACCTTCGCCACCACTGAAGAAGCTAGGTGTTCTGAAGTGATGCCGTGGGAACAGTTCGATGAGGCTCTCCCGAATCAGGAAACTCCGCCACCCACTTCGTCGAATCCCGTCGTCGAATCGCTCGGCGTTCCGGATATTTTGATAGGCCCGGCGCCGGTCGGTTTGGCTCGACAGGAATTGGAAGTTCCATCGTCCGAATCTACGGGGCCAATCCAGGAGGCCAATTGCCTCAGCCAGGGAGTGGCTCAGTCGGTATTGGCCGAGCCGCCGTTTCAGTTGACTGGACATCGTCATGATACGATGGGGAATCCGATCGCCGAACGTTCGCCCTTTGTGGAGGAGGGGCATACCACTAGTTCTTCAGAGGAGCACACGGGGGATGTTGAGAAAATCAGCGTTTCTTCCGTTGGATCGCCGGGATTACCTGCTCCCATGCCCTGGGAGCAGATAGAGAACTCCACTATCAGGATTGAGGAAACAGCCCCGTTAGCTCAGTCGGAGGGAGCGCCGCTGTTGGGCGATGAATCGGTTCTTGCCCCGCCCGCTACCACGCAGCTTGAATCTGTATCAGATCAGTTGTCGAATCCCGTTCCTGTGCCGGACTTGACAGAGCCTAGTGAGTCGATCTTTGCGGCAGAGCCGTCAGTGATTCCTGCGGTACTCCCAGAGCCCGAAGTCTCGCCTTTGTACTCCGCTGATTCCACGCCCAGGGCCCCATTCTCATGGAACACCGTCTTCGACGGCGCATGGAAGTTTGCCGCAGGAACTTTATCATCGAGTTCGCCTGACTCACTCTCCACGTCGGGTACAAGCTTACAGGATGCGAGAGAATTAGAGTCAGTTCAACCAGAATCCGTGCCGGACCCAGAGGTTTGCTCTCCATCCATTACATCTACACCAACCTCCGAACCGCCCATTTCATTCAGCGACCCTGAGCCGTTGCCATCGGCTCATCCTTCGATACCGAGCGAAGTGAGTGGGTCGATTGCAGAAGTAACTGCGATCAGAGAGTCAGATGTGCCACAGCCAACTACGGCTTTTTTCTCGGAAGAACTCCTGCAGCTAGAGGAGCCACTGACCGTCTCGGGTGATACCCCAAGCTCCTTCAGGGCAGATCTTCCGATGCCGCTCCTGCCGGAACCGGTCGAGCCCGCTCGTGAACCCGAACCAGTTTCAATTTCCTCTTTTATGGATCCGCAGTCCGAGGCGCAAGTTCCGGAAGCCTCTGCTCCGGAGCCTTCGCCTCCAGCGGTGCTCTCGGAAGTATCAGCTGCACCTGCACCGGTTTCTACAGAGCACCATGAAAAACCCATCACACTGTTCCAGTCCGCTGTGGCTCCTCCGCTCTTCGCAGCGCCAAGCGATGCGCCGTCGGCATCTCCCGCCGCGATGGATACATTGTCACGTTGGAGCACCGGCGAAGTCGAGGTTCAGCCACATCGTCCGTCTGAAAAGAAGCGAAATTGGGACAAGGAAAAGGGGGAGACACCAGTCGTTCCAGCGGTTCCGTTACCGCTGGTTGAGGAACCTTCTATAACGGTCGCCGAGCTATCGCGTAATGGTGGATGGGAGTCGGCCCTCCCGGAGGTGACAGCTCCTGTCGTTGAAGCGGTAGTCCCCGTTGTGGAACAGGTTGTTCTTCAGGAAGATACGAAACCGGAATGGGTTCGGGCGAGTGAATCGATCACGTTTGTGGATACTCCCCCACCGCCTTCCGCGACGCGGCAGGATTCCGACGTTGAAGCTACACACTTGAAGCTAGAACCCGCGTTCTCGGTCGCTGCATCGGCGGTTGATGTTCTTTTTGACTCGACAGGAGAGAAAAGCCAAGTTTCTACACGGGACCATGTGACGTCGCCAAGACCGCGTCGTCGCTTTGCCGCCAGAGTGGCGCGGGTTCGCATTGGCATCTCCTCGTTTATCGGGTCTTGTTTTTCGACGACGCGATCGATTGTGTTGTTGTGTGTGGGGTTAGGGCTCTTCTGCGTTGTGCTGGTTGCAGTCGGCATCGGGGCGGTTGGAGTGGCTTGGATGGTGATGGAAGCTCCCCCATCGCCGGTCTATCAAAACCTGACAGCGAGTTCTCCACAGGTACTCACCGCTTCAACAAAAAACGGGTATTTCTTGCTGCTCGGCTTCGACGCTCTTGAAAACCAGGATCCGCTCCAAGTTGGTTACGAACGCAAAATAGAAAGCGGCGATCATCAAGCTGCGGATGCTTGCATGCTCGGTGATGAGGGGAAAGGGACAACGACAGGGGCCTCTGCCAACGTGGTCAGTGGATGGTTCTCCAGTGCCGACCCGGTGGCGCAGTTGAAGCCGCAGGCCGCATCGGTACGATCATGGGTGGCTCAAGAATCGCTCGCCCTCAAGCGTTACCAACAGGGGCTGTCGATGTTGTTTGAAGATGCAGGCTACGGGCAAATCCTGAGTCCGAACTGTGCCCATATTTTGCTGGCCCATCGATTATACCTGGCAGAAGGGTTTGCGCAGGATCTCAACCCAGGTCTCGGACGGCTTGAGAACGATATGAGGTTCTGGCGCACGGTGTTAGGACAGTCGAAGACGTTGATGGTGAAGATGCTGGCAGTGACGGCAGTGCAGGACAATACCGCAATCGCATCCGGGCTCTTGACCCGTCAGGACCTCGATGAGACAGCGATTGGTCGACTTGGCAAGATCGTTCGCCCTCTGGATCAAGTTGAGTTGTCACTCCGATGGCCGATGCAGAGCCATCTTGTGTGGGCGACGAAGGCTGTGACGAAGAGCCTGAAGAACGACAAGACCGACGAGCGTCCTCTGTATGTTTCTCTGGCGGCGGCAATGCCTCTTCCCGTGCAGCAGCGATCCAATGCCTATGCCGACTATTACGAGGCGGCGAGCAAAGCGATGGCGGAAGGGCGTTATACCAACTTGCCGAAACCATCCAGTTTCATTCGGACTCCCGCTGTCAGCGCAGTGGACTATGTGGCGAATCCGATTGAGCACATCATCGGAATCGAGCCGCTGCCTTCATGGGATCCCTATGTTGGGCGAACGGTGGAGACGGATGCACGGCTTCGGCTGGCGAGCCTGCAAGTCTGGATCAGACAGGGGGCGCAAGATGGAAATGTGGTCACGCGCCTCGCAAAGGCAGGACAGGCCTACTACGATCCCTTTACTGGTCTTCCTATGCTGGTCGATCAGCAAAAGGGTGTGATGTATAGTGTCGGGCAGGACGGTAAAGATCAAGAAGGTGATTCTCGGCGCGATGTCGTCGCAACAATTCCCAAGACTCAAACGGTCGTGCCCGAGAGCAGCCGTTCCGTGCCCACGCCCCGGTCTAAGTAATCCACCGGTTCCCTCCCTTCCGCAGTCAAAAACTTCCGACTCCTTCGTCCGTTCTGGTTGCTTGACACTGCCAACCGTATTCCACAGAATCACCGCACACCGTTCACGAGAATAGACACCATGGCGTCCTCACCAGCACCATTTCCACACCTTCCCTCGGCGAGGAAAGGGCCCACATTTCAATCCACTATTCCGACGCAGATCGTGTCGAACGAAGAATTCGACCCCTTTAGTCAGACCGTAGCTCAGGCTCGTGTTGAACAGCTTGCCGCCGCGCTTGTGGAACAGACTGCAACTCGACGAGGGCTTACCCGTCGAGACTTTCTCAAGACGACTGGCGGGATGGCAGCCGCGTTACTGGCCATGAACTCGATCTTTGGGAAGTTCTTTGATGTTGGAGGGATCGAACTGTTTGAAACAGCAGCCTTTGCCGAGCAGCAGGGCGTGCCTTACTTCATCTTCGACGTGCAGACGCACTACGTCAGCTCGCACTTCGATCAGACCGATGCGGAAAACAATCGAAAGGGTGCCGTGTCCAAACAGGGGCTGCTGTCGCTCAGACGGTGGATACGGGAGTCAGGACTCAATCCGAAGCTTGCGGGCGATCGAGGCACTATCGACGATCTTTCGTGGAAAAACTTTGTGAAGGAAGTGTTTCTCGACAGCGAGACCACCATCGGCCTCATCAGCTCCCCGCCGGGACCCTATCCGCAAGAAGCAGTCGTGCCGCCGAACGAGATGGCGCACATACGTGACGAAATCAATCGCCTTGCGCAGTCCCAGCGAATGCTCGCGCATGGATTAGCCACGCCCCAACTGGGGGCGGCCGATTTGGATTTCATGGCGATGCAGGCGGAGACACTCAAAGTCGATGCGTGGAAGTGTTACACCGGCTCTTGTCCGAAGGGATTCGATCGTGGCTGGTGGATGGACGATGAGCGGATTGCCTATCCGATGTTGGAACAGGCTCGCAAGCTCAACGTGAAGCGTGTCTGTGTCCACAAAGGACTTCCCCTTGGGCCGGTGCCTGACTACAACCACCCCAAGGATTTGATCAAAGCCGCAAGAGATTTTCCGGACATCGATTTCCTGGTCTATCACTCGGGGCTCAAGAGCGCCTCGATGGTAGATACGGTGTTTGCTAAAACAAGAGAAATTCCCTGGACCACCGAGTTCTGCCGCATGAAGCAGGCGCAGCCTGGAGTCAAGAATATCTACATGGAGCTCGGCTCGACCTTTGCGCAACTCGTTACGACACATCCGGAGGTCTGCGCGCATGTACTTGGGCAGATCATCGACGCGTTCGGTGCCGATCATGTGCTCTGGGGGACAGACTCGATTTGGTATGGTTCGCCGCAATGGCAGATCGAAGCCTTTCGACGATTCCAGATTCCGGATCAGCTGATCGAGCAGCATCGGTACCAGCCGCTCACGCGCCAGGTGAAGGAACGGATCTTCGGACTGAACGCGGCGCGTGTGTTTGGCGTCGATGCCAAGGCGAAGCGGAATGAATTGCAGCAAGACGTTCTGGGGCAACTCAGAATGAGCTATCTGGAAGAAGGACCGGAGCCGAGCCGCAGAGCCTATGGATGGGTGGTATGAGAACTAGCATGAATAGATGGAGGACGTGACGACATGAAAAGTGAAGTCTTATATCCAGGTGCGTTTCCGATGGTGCGGGTAGAATTGGCGGCTGGTGAAAACATCAAAGCCGAGTCGGGCGCGATGGTGGCGTGCTCACCGACCATCGACATTGAAAGCAAGATGGAAGGCGGCTTTCTTGGAGCCTTGTCGCGGAAGTTTCTGACGGGGGAGAAGTTCTTTTTCCAGACGCTCCGTGCCAGCCGAGGTCCTGGCGAAGCATTGCTGGCTCCGACGGTGCCTGGCGAAATTGTCATCTTGGAACTCGATGGTGTGAACGACTACATGGTGCAGAAAGACGGCTTCCTCGCCGGCGCCGACGGGATCGTCATCGAAAACAAAATGCAGGGTCTGAGCCGTGGACTGCTGGGCGGAGAAGGTTTCTTCATTCTGAATATCAGCGGGAAGGGAATGCTTGTGCTGAACAGCTTCGGGGCCATTCACAAGATCGAGTTGAAGCCCAATCAGGAATATATCGTGGACAATAGCCACCTCGTGGCCTGGTCTTCCACGACCTCGTACAACATCGAAAAAGCTACCTCCGGCTGGGTTGCCAGTTTCACCTCAGGCGAAGGATTTGTCTGCCGGTTCCGAGGGCCAGGACTCGTCTACATTCAAAGCCGGAACCCAGGCAGTTTTGGAGCGTGGATACGGCAATTTATTCCAGTTTCCGAGTGATGGTGAGTCAACGGTCATTTGTCATTGGTCACTGGATAGATCACGAAAGTCATACTCAATGGCGAGATTTTTCATTACCAATGACCACTGACTATTGACTCTCGCTACCATGGCTTCACCCCCCAACGCCCTCTGTTTCGGTGACGAGTTTCCCGCCGCCGGCGCACCTTGTCTTGTTCAAGTCGAGGAGCATGGACTCACTGTTACTTTTACATCTGATACTGCCGATAGCGAGCCGGAATCCGTTCCTTTTTCAACTCTCACCGTCTCGGCGGGCGGACTCGACCACGACCAGCTTGTCGTGAAATGGGTCGGGCCAAAAGGGGAACGGACGCTCTACCTAAAGAACCCTGATACGATCCGCGCCTTCCGCCAAGCGGCGCCGGATCATTTGAGTCACTCCTTTGCACAGGCTGCGGAGCAGGTGCGCCAGGTGCGCCACCGGGGCCGGCTCGTCTGGAGCCTAGTCGTGGGGGTGGTCCTGTCCACCGTTTTGGGACTCTGGTTTGGGTCAGACCTGTTGGTTGAGATTGCCGTGAGCCGGATTCCGGTGGAGTGGGAACAAAAGTTGGGCGAATCAGCCTATCGGGACTTTCTCAGCCATCAGGAAGTGATGAAAGAGGGTCCCGCGGTCGCAGCGCTGGGAGAGATGACCCAACGTATGACCGCGCAGATTCCGGATAATCCCTATAAGTTCGAAGTAACCGTGGTGAAGAGCGACGTCATCAATGCCTTCGCGCTGCCTGGTGGGTATGTGGTGGTGTTCACCGGGCTCATGAAAAAAGCGGAAAGCGGCGAAGAAGTGGCGGGAGTGCTGAGCCATGAATTGAACCACGTGCTGCAGCGGCATGGGCTTGAACGGATCGTGAAAAATCTTGGGCTGATGGCGGTGGCGGCCATTGTGTTCGGCAATCAACAGGGCCTCGTCGGGATGATGAAACAACTCGGGGTTGAGTTGTTCACCCTCAAGTTTGGCAGGGAGCAGGAGACCGAGGCCGATCTGAAGGGATTGCAGTTGCTCCAGCGGGCAAGGATCGATCCCTCCGGCATGATCACGTTTTTCGAACGGCTCTCGGAGAAGGATCAAGGTCGGATGGAGTGGCTCTCCACGCATCCGATGAGCGCCGCCAGAGCCGAACGATTGAAAGCGGAGCTTGCCGCCTTGCCGAAGAAATTGCCGGAGCCGTTTATGTTCGATTGGAAACAGGTACAGGCCGGGCTCTGATCAATTAGCGAAGCGATTCTGGCCGACCGATCGGCAAAGGACGAACGCGGACTCGCGTGTCTTCAAACACCACAACGCTGCCTTGTTCGAGGGCCTCCGATATTCCTGGCAGGTTGGCAATCAAGAGGGTCACTTGAGCGTCGGGACGCCGTTGAGAGGCTCTCCTAAAAAGAATCACAGAAGGTCTTGATGTTTCTCTGAGCGCGAGGAGGGTGCCGAAATCTGTGTCGGCGGAGATAACGATACGGTCTTCACCGGCAGCTCGCGCAAGAATGTCCTCGTCATCCGCCAGGTGCATTCCGTAATCACGCACATGGGCCGCATCGTGCCCCGCCTGACGCAACCCATTCGCCACGAGCGGCGACAAGGCGTTATCCACGAGAAACTTCATGAGAGAGGTGCCAGGGGGTGCCGTCCGCGATCATGCCGATCACGGTTGATACAGGAATGCGCAAACCACGAATGCAGGGGACTCCCCCCATCTGTTTGGGGTTAATCGTAATCCGTGTAAAGGTCATTTTCGCACCTCCTTCGTTGGCCCGCTTGTGCCTCCAATGATACTCGATTCGACCTCATGCAATCATCTGCAATGTGAAGAAGCGAAAATGCGGGAGGCCAGTGGAACGGGAATCGTGCTTGTGGCGATGGCCTCAACTTGCAGCGTTCAATATCAGATGGGTAGAGTGGGCTATGAGTCGAACGTCACGCGGATTGCGCATCGGTGTCATTGCCGACACCCACGGCCTGTTCGACCCAGCCATCCGGCGACACTTCCGAGGCGTCGTTTACGTTCTCCAGCTTGGGACATTGGCGATCGGACTGTGATCGAACAGCTGGAGCAGATCGTTCCGGTCACTGCCGTCTCCGGTAACGTCGATGATGAACAGTGCGGATTTCCGTCCGAGGCCGTGATCGAACTGGCAGGCCGCCGCATCGCCATCCGTCATATCCTGTACGAAGGCGGGAAGCTCACAAAGGACGGGCGAGCCTTTCTTGAGCGCGAACAGCCGGATCTCTGCATCTTTGGTCATACGCATCAGCCAAAGGCCGAATGGTTCAGCAAGACGCTGCTCTTTAATCCTGGCTCCGCCGGCCCTAAGCGGTTCTCACTCCCACGTGGGATCGGGGTTCTGACCATTCGGAAGGAAAATGTCCTACCCAAACTGATCCGCTTGAGCGACAATGTGAATCGTCGAAACAGATCCACGGGCGTGAACTTGCCCAAGAAAAAAGGAGAAACGACATGAAGGGAAAGACACTGATAAAGAGGATCGTCACGGCGATAGTTGTGGGAAGCTTCCTGACGGTCACGACGGCCTGTTACGGACCGTTCAATCTGACCAGAAGTGTCTATCACTGGAACAGCAACATCAAAGGCAGCAGCGAAGTGAACGAGAAGTGGATGAAGGAGTTCGTCTTCTTCGGCATGATCATCATTCCGGTGTACATGTTCTCAGCGCTAATCGACGCCTTTATCTTCAACTCCATTCAGTTCTGGAGCGGGAGCAATCCCGTCAAGGCCACCAATGCGGGAGGCGACGGAGCGACCCGCGCCGTCCAGTTGGGCGGGGTCACCGTGACGATGGTCGAGAGTGATCGAGGCACGACGGTGACCTATGAGCGGAACGGAATCGTCGAACGGCGCGCCACCATCGAAACGAATTCGATGGGCTATCGTTTGATCGACGAGACCGGGGCCCTGCTCGCGGAGGCGGAAAAGGGCCAGGATGGGAGCGTCACGCTCCTCGATCGCGATTGCCAAGTGGTCAGACAATGGACCAGCGATCAACTCTTGGCACTGGCGGGAGAGACCAAATACTGACAAGAGCCTAGAGAGAAGCAGCCTGATCGTGATCGAGAGGACAGCCTGATCAGCAAAAAACTATGGCAATGCGTTGGCATTCGGGCAGCGCGTGATCTTGGTCGACACTCCAAGGAGAATAGGTCATTTGACGATCAGAACAAACGCCTCCGGTCTCTGCTTCAGGATGACCCTTATGGCAGTGTTTGTGAAAGTAGGGGAGGTCCATTGACTGATGCGATGTTAGCCCGCGCGTATTGAGCGGTTCCAGGATGCCGTCGATGATCGTGTTCTCGGTGTCGGTGAGCAGGTATGGCTCAGGGAAGGCCGTTTCAGGAATGCTGGCACGGGGGTTCTTGCGGCGAAACCGTTTGTCACGTAAGCTGCTGTTCATCGTATTAATTTCTCAACTGAAGCTCTGGGAATTAGAATTGTTCCTACTCCAACAACTTCTGCCGTCTCTACCGCCACGCTTCTGACGTTCACTTCTATAGAATCCAGACCCATCTCCGCATACGTACCCATAATGACCGCATCAACACCGAGAAGACCTCCAATTCTCTTTACCGATGCATCATCGAACATGACCCTCAAAGATAAATGTTGTTCATCCATGACCTTTTGCAACTGTGAGCGTTCGATGACCTTCGTCGAGGAGGTCAGGTAGACTTGGTTCGTAAGCTTGTCTGTCAGATAGTTACCAAGGGGTGTGTTCACATTCTGGGCAGCGTCAGCCAGAGGTAAGATGGCAAGCCGAGAAATATGATGCCCCTTCATGCCAATTGAAAGCTGGTCTGCCAGGTCTTTGAACTGTGCCTGCATAGGTCCGAGATTAACTACCTGAGGCCTTAGCTCAGAAGGCGTCACCGGCATCTCTGGAGCAGTCTCATTGATTCCTGCCACACGTCCATCTACTCCATAGTAGATAGGGAGACGTTTCTTCTCACCAATCATCAGTTCTGCCGGAGTGAAGATGACCTCAGCGATCCCAATCGTCAGCACGTCATAGAGTAGATACAGAGCAGCCCGAGCTGGACTGGGTTCATTATTGACTTCGTACTCGTAAATATCAGTCCGCGCGCCATAACTGGCCGGGTGTGACTCTGTAGGCTGACCCAATTCCAGTTCCACCTCTCCCTTGGTCGAGCCAACATGCAGGCTCTGCAGATTGGGATCCTTATGCCCACTGAGCGCCATGCCGATCGAACATCCGCTTAGAATACTTGCCAGCACAAGACCGGCCATGAGCCTCACGACATACTTGTAGCGGCGGTGCTCCATCATGTTCTCAGGTTTCTTCTTCACGATGGGGTCAAAGATGCATTGATTGCACGGGGAAGCGTGGTAGGGACGAACCGAAAAGGGCATAGAAGCCTCGTAGGGAGGCGTATTGTAGGAGGGCACCAATTAAAAGCGCAAGGAACAAGAGGGGTAGTCGTGTTATTCACAAGGGGAGGGATGGTGCCCAACATTATATACTTGACGCTGTTGTTCGTGGATGACCGGGGAGCATGAAGAGCAGGATACAGCGAGACTCACAGTTGATGGGAGGACGTTGACAATTCGGTGACCCATACATAATGCTGTTAACCGCATGCAATCACGCATTTTTGAAGTTCCTTCAGAAGGAAGGAAAAAAATGATGAGAAGAATGAGAGGCGTAATGTGGCTGGCTGTCATGGGAATCGTCTTTACGGGTTGTACGAAAGTAGTCTTCATGGATAGCAACGGGGGACTGGGCCAGAAAGTAAAGATTACATCAGATCCTCCCGGTGCAGAGGTTTTCCTCATGGGTTCCATACCTCTCGGCGAGACCCCGCTTCTGGATGTAACAATTGAACGAACACCGAATACTTTTCTGATCTTTAAGAAGGAGGGATATGAAGACCAAAATCTCCTCCTGAAACATCACTATCACGTCGTGCTGAATCCGAGGAAGGCTTCCCGTGAACAAAGAGAGCAGGTGGCACGAATTAAGACAGCGAGGAATCTCACGCTCATAGGTTATTCAGAGATTCAACAAAATTTGGCCGTTGGGCATGGAGAATATCTCGCGAGTCTATTGGTAACGTTGAGGGTGCCAGAATCTGAGCAAGGCAATGCGATACGTCAGTTACAGGAGTTTATAGCGGATTCACCGGACCCGTTAGATTTTTCGGATAAGGTTCTCGATCGTTTTCATGTGTCACGGTTCTAGTGAAACTGGCCGGACTTGATCTCTTGAAATTTTGAGGTGAAGAAATACGTTATACCGCCACTCGACGCGCTATATTTTGCTTGCTATATTCTGTTGCAATTGAAGGAAATTAGAAAAAACGCACCCAATCATTTTCGAGAGGGGGAGCATTGAAATGCGAATCATGATGTGCCTGCTACTGGGCATGGCATTTGTCTGTATCCATACAGGCGCTGTGTTTGCCGCAAAGAATTCAGATACAGGCCCTGGGTGCGGCTTGGGCACACTCGCATGGGCGGATTACAAACATCCGAAAAACATCGCGCCGCAAGTGATGATGGCCACTACCAACGGAACGTTATTTAATACTGTCGGCATCAGCTTCGGTCTTTCGGGGTGTACAAATGATGGAACCGTGATGGCCGAACACAAGGCCGAGGTGTTTGTCGCCTCGACGTTTGAAAGTCTCTCTCAGGATATGGCGCGGGGGCAGGGCGAACATCTTGCGTCACTCGCGACAATGATGGGCGTCCCCGTTGAACATCAGCCGGCATTTTTTCTCTGGTACAGGATCGGTATCAAACCTTGATAGAGAGAGGTGAAAATTCTCCGCTCGCAGTTATCAAGGCAATCCAAGAGACGGTGGTCAGAGGTCCAGTGCTTGCCGGCATCGCGGAGAGGCCATAAGTAATTTTTCTCAACAGAATGTTCTGGTTCAGCTATACTGCAAAAGTTGCATTTTTACACAACAGGGTGCTATCCACTCATATTACGGAGGAGGATTTATGTCGAAAAAAGTGATCATGTTATCGGTCGGGGTGCTCTTTTGCATGCAGGCAGGTCTCGCAATGGCTACCAATCCTGACACAGGACCCGGTTGTGGCTTAGGAAAGTTATTATGGGCTGATAACACACACCAAAAGAATATCGCGCCTCAGGTGATGATGGCGACGACCAATGGTACAGGCATGAATACATTTGCCATCAGTTCCGGGACATCAGGTTGCACAAATGATGGGAAGATAATGGCTGAGCACAAAGCTGCTGTTTTCACTGCGGCCAACTTCGAGAATCTTTCCCAAAATATGGCACAGGGTCGAGGCGAGCATCTGGCCTCACTAGCTACTCTTATGGGAGTACCTGCCAACCACCAAGGCGAGTTTTTTGCCATGACCCAGAATCAGTACACCGCCCTTATCCGTAAGGGTGAAGCTTCACCAGTCGCGATGGTCAAAGCGATCAATGACGCAATTGCCTCGCACCCAGTCCTTGCCCAAGTTTCAACTCGCTAACCACCAGCACAGGGCTTCGATCATAAGGTCGAAGCCCTGTGTCTTTCTGGCTCCCCGCTTGTACATCGCTCTGCTGCTATCCTTTCTGCTTTTCGCCTCAGCCTCGTCGGTTGGTGCTGGTGAGCCTCCCGAGAATGTCTATCTTGTCGAACTGATCAACAAGGGTCTGCAGGCCAAACTCGCCAGTGAACGGGAGTGGCATCTGCTGCTCCATTACCGAGAGAATCTGCTTGGGGGACACACTAGTGAGCAGGACGACCCGGGATTTTTCATGTCGCCCGCTGGGAAAACTGACCCACAGGCGGAACTCGACGCGACGCTGAAACAATTCTTCTCCGAGGAACTCGTTGGGCGGTCGAGGCAGCCGGCTCAATGCGCCTTTATCGCCCGGTACCACTGGTTGCGGGAACGGTTGCAATTCGACGATTCCCGTTTGCCGAATATGGCATGCGAACGGTTTGACCGCTGGTTCAATGACTTCGAGGCCCACTCGATCACGCTCATTTTCCCCTCTGCCTACTTGAACAATCCCGCCTCCATGTTCGGTCATACGTTTCTTCGGATTGATCAGAAGGACCAGACCGAACAGACTAAAATTCTGGCGCAGACGATCAATTATGCTGCGTACGTACCTCCTGACGCCGGAATAGCCTATCCGATCCGTGGCATTTTCGGCGGGTACAGCGGATACTTCTCGACGTATCCCTACTACTTGAAGGTACAGGAGTATCGAGACTTCGAAAATCGAGATATTTGGGAATATCGCCTCAATTTCACAGAGCACCAGGTCAGGCGGTTGCTGATGCATTCGTGGGAAATGGGGAATGCCTCCTTTGACTATTTCTTCTTCAAAGAGAACTGCTCCTATCATCTCCTGGCGCTTCTCGAATATGCCGATCCCACCCTCCATCTCACCGACGAGTTTCTTTTGTGGACCGTTCCTGCAGACACAGTCCGGTTGATTACATCGAAACCAGGGCTGGTTTCCAGCATTGCCTATCGGCCCTCCCGCAGCAACGTGATCCGGCGGAAACGTGAATCTTTGCCGGCAAGTGAACGAGAACTGGCGCATCGGATCACGCAAGATCTTAGCGAACTCACCACACCCGCTTTTGTCCAATTGGGCCTTACGAAGCAGGCATTTCTGCTCGATCTTGCGTCGGACTACCTCCGGTATCGGACCGAAACAACTGATTCCCCGCCGCCTGAATGGAAAGAGCGTAACCGGGCAGTCCTGACAGCTCGGAGCCAACTCAGGATTCTATCTGAAGAGTTCAAGGTGGTGCCTTTTGCGAAACAACCGGAGTTGGGGCACAAGACGTCCCGCGCCGCGGTGGGAGCCGGTTGGCGGAACAACGATACCTTTGAGGAAGTCACAGTTCGGGCCGGTTATCATGATCTGCTCGATCGAGAGGTTGGATATACGCCGGATGCGCAGATTGAAATCGCGTCCATCACTGCCAGACATTACAATCGGGCTGATCAGACAAGGATTGAACGGGCGACACTTGCCAACGTCTTGTCCCTCTCACCGATTGACTCAGTCTTTCACGCACCCTCGTGGAAGATCAATATCGGCATGAACACAATCAAGCACAACGGCTGTCAACTCTGCAGCAATGGCGTAATGAACGGAGGAATCGGCGTAGCGGCTGAAAGCCACTGGTTAAAGCGGGAGGTGTTTTTTGCGTTTATGGAGGGGGAGGCAAACTATAGCAAGGCCTATGAAGAGCGGCATCGAATCGGCGGTGGTGGAACGGTCGGCCTGTTGGCAGATCTTACCGACCGATGGAAACTGATGGCATCTGGCACATATCTGCGCTATGCCTTAGGGGATAAGTCAGACGACTTTCGATGGTTCGTGGGCCAGCGCTATACGTTAAGCCAAAACTGGGCGCTCAGGCTGGAGTATAACCATCGCGATCACGATAATGATGTAGTCTTCAGTATGCAGGCGTTCTTCTGAGCGTCTCGACGTAGTCGTCTCAGAAGTCGTGATTTTATTGTTGACATGTTTTCAATACTATATATACTCGCGCCCATAGTACTACTAGTTGCTGGGATGGATACTCAGTTCTCTGTAGCAAGCTCCGCACTATAACCATCACAAGGAGGACTCATGAAACAGATAAAAGTTGCTTTGACACTCGTAGGAATTACAGCGGCAGCGCTTAGCCTGGCGAACTGCGCGCCGATCGTCGCCTCACCGATGGCTGGCACAACGTTCAACGAGACGAAGTACGGTAACATAGCCACGGCTGAAACCGCTACGACCAAAGAGGGGAAAGCCTGCGGTACGACGATCTTGGGGGCGGTTGCCCAGGGTGATGCTAGTGTCATGGCGGCCAAAGCCAATGGTGGAATCACGAAAGTTACGTCAGTGGACCACTCCGCCAAGAGTATCTTGGGGATCTGGGGCGAATGGTGCACGATCGTCAAGGGCAACTGATTCTCGAACGTTCGCAATCGAAGGGGCCTTTGGGGCGGAAGTCCCAGAGGCCCTTTTATTTTGGTCGGCGCTGCTGACCAATGCGCGTAGGGTAGGCTCGAGATGTGGCCATTCCGATTGGCACTTCCGGTTTTCTTCTCGTTGTCGCTTGCCCTCATGATTGTATTCATGCCAGTCGGCCTGGCTTCAGCCGCTGAGATCGCCGATGTAGATGTTGGCCTGTACGCACTGGGTGCATTTCCATCAGATCAAGGCCTCTTTGCCCAGGGCGGCAACCCCTCGGACATCAAGATTTCCAATGGGGTTGGAGCCGGCATTAAGGCCGCGGTGTTCCCGCACTCTTTGGGAAACATCGTCGGGATCGGACTGGAGTCGTCTGGCCACGGGAGTGAGATCACATTTTCGTCGGCGCGCACCGGGTCCATTCCCAGTACAAACCTCTGGGTCTTCAGTTCGATGGTGAATCTGACTCTTCGCTACCCAGGGAATACGTTTGTCCCTTATATCGGTGTCGGAGGTGGTTATTCGAGTGGAGTACTCACCCATGCCGACATTCCAGGTCGTTCGGATCGGGACTTTGAAGGTTCATGGGCATTCGGCTCCCAATTCTTTGGCGGAGTGCAGGGCAATCTGACCGAAAAGGTATTTCTGTTCAGCGAGTACAAGTACTTCTCGGCCAACTATCACTGGAAGCAGCTCGCGCTGGATTTTCGCTCCCAGTATGTTTTGTTTGGCGTCGGGCTCCGTTTCTAGGTCGTCGTTCTCCAAAGTAAGGCACGATGGGCATCCTCGACCAATTCTTTGTCTATCATCCCGAGCCTTGGCAAGATCGGGACTGGGCTCGGCTCAGTGGCTTGCCGCTGGAAGAGGTGTGGTTTCAGGCTGCTGATGGGGCGCGGTTGTTCGGTTGGTATGTTGAGGCGCAGGCAGATCGTCCGGTCATACTCTGGTGCCACGGCAACGCCGGGAACATTATCAACCGGCTGGAGAATCTGCGTGAACTGTACCGCATCGGACTGTCGGTGTTTCTGTTCGATTATCGCGGCTATGGTCGGAGCCAGGGGCGGCCGTCGGAGGAGGGGCTCTATCAGGATGCGTTGGGGGCGCACGATTATCTAACGCGAACCAGAATGATCCGTCCTGAGCGCATCGTTCTATTCGGACGCTCGCTTGGCGCGGCGGTTGCCGGAGAAGTTGCCGCGCAGAAGCTTGCTGTGGGGCTGATTCTCGAATCGTCGTTTCCGTCGATCGGCGCGGTGGCCAAGTTTCATTACGGAGGATTGCCGGTCCATTGGCTGCTCGGGGCAGATTTCGCATTGATCGATCGCCTTCCGCAGCTCTCGCTCCCGAAGTTGATCATTCACGGCGACAAAGACGACATTATCCCTCTCGAATTGGGCCGGCAGGTCTTCGAGGCGGCCAAGCCTCCCAAATCCTTCTATGTCATTGAAGGCGCCGACCACAATAACACCTACCAAATCGGGGGCGCGGCCTATTTCCGACGATGGGTAGAGTTTGTTCAAACCGCCATCCGATCTTAGTAGGCTGCTGAAAAAGTCCGCCAGCCTGTCTGGTTCATCTGGTTTGTTTTGTTCATCTCGTTGGTTTTGTTTAACCAAACAAACGAGACAAACCAAATAAACCAAATAACGGTTTTCTTTTGCTGGACGGCCATTTTGAGCAGCCTGCTAGTCCGTACTCGACTGAGATAGGTAAGACTTGAGGAAGTGGGCCGACAGACCGAGATTAGGGCAGACAAGTCGCGCTCACGGAAAAATTTCATAAGAAGTGGTTGGAGATTGCCTCGGCATTTGGTACAGTGCGCGTCGGCTGGCTCCGAGAGCCTGCTCAGAGGAGCGACTTGCCGGTGTGAAGTAGACGTTTTCATGAACCTGTGGGTTGTTAAGGAGGCCGGGGTGATGACTTCCTTTCGTCTGCTGGCGTTCTGTCTGTTGGGCGTTGCGGTGATACTTGTCACTGGCTGTGCAGGGAAAACCGGTACGGCACAGCCGCCGGGGTTGAGCGACGCGAGACCAGTCGCAGACCAGACTCCGGCGCCGGCTCCTTCGTCGCAGCCAGAGACGCCAC
This sequence comes from Nitrospirota bacterium, assembly GCA_016200355.1. Lineage (GTDB taxonomy): Bacteria > Nitrospirota > Nitrospiria > Nitrospirales > Nitrospiraceae > Palsa-1315. Next base: position 16,639 of record JACQEY010000099.1, on the reverse strand, counting down.
CGGATGAACTGCTCGATCCCTTTGCCAAGGCCGATGAGGGGGCCGGTGAGGAGTACGATCCCTGGGAACCGATGAACACCAGCGTCTTCGAATTCAACCGTCAGGTCGATCGATTTGTGCTCAAGCCCGTAGCGAAGGGATATGATTTTATCTTGCCCGACGTCGTTCAAGTCGGTGTCAGCAACATTTTTTCCAATCTCCGGTTCGCCCCACGATTTTTGAATAATGTGTTTCAGGGTAAGCTCAAAGGCGCAGGCATTGAAGTAGGACGGTTTCTGATCAATAGCACGGTCGGATTGGCCGGGTTCTTCGATCTTGCGACAAAAGTCGATCTGGTTACGCCGGAAGAAGACTTAGGGCAGACGCTTGGATTCTATGGCGTGAAACCAGGCCCCTACCTCGTGTTGCCGTTCCTCCCGCCCTTCACCGTTCGGGATTTTGCAGGATATGTCGGTGACGTGTTTCTCAATCCGATCAACTGGCTTGTGGCGCCGATCATTGAAGTCGACGGCGTCCCTTCCGTGATCGCCCACAAGAACCGGATGACGACGAGCATCATCCAGTTAGGGTCACGCGTGGGAGAGATCGTCAATGAACGGTCGCGGAATCTCCAAAAGTATCAAGGAGTCGAGGAAGCAACGCTGGATCTCTATACCGCCGTCCGCAACGCCTATCTACAGAAGCGTGGTCAGGCAGTCCGGGAATAGCGAAGCCCGGTTTGTTTTGTTCATCTGGTTGGTCTGGTTTGTTTGGTTGTAAACGGGAAAAACCAGAAAAACCAGATAAACCAAATAGACCAGACAGACCAAATAAACGTTTTTATCGGATGACGCCCAGTTCCCGGCCGACTGTGGCAAAGGCGGCGCTGGCTCGCTCAAGCTGTTCGCGGGTGTGGGCTGCCGACATCTGGACGCGAATTCGCGCCTGGCCTTCCGGCACAACCGGGTAACTGAACCCCACGACATAGATCCCTTCCTCCAGAAGCCGCTCTGCCATCCTGGTGGCGAGTGAGGCGTCACCCAACATGATCGGGATAATGGGATGCTCGCCGGGAACGAGCCGGAATCCGAGGGCAGTGAGTTGCGCGCGGAAGAACGTCGCGTTCTCGCGTAGCCTGGCCCGTAATTGGTCGCCTTGGGCCACGAGGACCACGGCTCGCCGAGCCGCTGCGGCGATGACCGGGGGCAGTGAATTTGAAAACAAATAGGGCCGCGACCGCTGCCGCAACAGCTCGACGATCTCCCTTCGTCCGGACGTAAACCCGCCCGTCGCGCCGCCCAAGGTCTTGCCCAGCGTGCTGGTGACGATCTCGATTCGGTCGGCGACGCCGAAATGGTCCGGCGTGCCGCGCCCGTTGCGCCCGAGCACGCCGGTCGCGTGACTGTCGTCCACGATCACCGCGGCATCATATCTCTCCGCCAGCTCAACGATCCGATCGAGTTTCGCGAGATCGCCGTCCATGGAGAAGACTCCGTCCGTCGCGATCAGGCGCAGGCGATAGGATGTCGCGTCGCGCAGCTTGGCTTCCAGGTCTTCCATATCGGAGTGCGCGTAGCGGAGCCTGGTGGCCTTGCAGAGCCGGATGCCGTCGATCAGGCTGGCATGGTTTAAGGCGTCGCTGATGACGACGTCTTGCTCGCCGAGGAGCACCTCAAAGAGTCCGCCGTTGGCGTCGAAGCAGGAACTATAGAGGATCGTGTCCTCGGTGCCCAGGAAGGCGCTGATTGCTTGTTCAAGTTGTATGTGGAGATCCTGCGTGCCGCAGATGAACCGGACTGAGGCCATGCCGTAGCCATGTTCTTGCAGTCCGGCGATTGCGGCTTGTCTGATGTCAGGGTGGTTGGCGAGCCCCAGATAGTTGTTGGCGCAGAGATTGAGGACTTCACCCTGCGCCACGCGAATCTCGGCTCCCTGCGGACCGAGAATCTGCCGCTCAGATTTGTAGAGGCCTGCCGCGCGGATTTCAGCGAGCCGCTCAGAAACAGTTTTTTTGAATGAGTCGTAGGCCATGGGACTATTAGGACCGAGTGCTGAGTGCTGAGACTTGGGTGATCAGCGGGCTCGGTTCTCAGCACTCATCTCTCAGCACTATGGTTACGGAATCAAGACTACCTTCCCGCATTGGCCTGAATTGATCAACTCGAATCCCTGGGCGAAGTCTTTCATGGGAAATGTATGGGTGATCACCGGCTTGATATTGAGTCCGGCCTGGAAGAGACCGGTTAAGCGGTACCAGGTTTTGAAGAGTCGGCGGCCTGTAATGCCGTAGACGCGAATCCCCTTAAAGATAATTTCATTTGCGAGATCGCAATTGATCGGACCGGTCGGAATGCCGAAGAGTGTCACGCGTCCGCCGTTCTTTACGGCATTGAAGGCTTGATGCAGTGCCGCAGGATTCCCCGACATTTCGAGCGAGGCGTCGACGCCTTCGCCAGCGGTGATCTCGCGAATGGCGGCAGCGATCCGGTCCGCCGTCTCGGTCTTGGCGTCGAGCAGGTGATCGGCGCCGACTTGTTTGGCAAGATCCAGACGGTATGCACTGACATCCGTGGCAATGATCACGGCAGCGCCGGCCGTTCGTGCGACGGCGGCCGCGAACAGGCCAGTCGGACCACAGCCGGTGATCAAGACTGTCTGTCCCGTGAGGTCTTCGACTAAGGCGGCATCAACGGCGTTGCCGAGCGGTTCTTGGAGGCAGGCGAGTTCGGGTGGAAGGGTGGGCGAAGTCTTCCAGAGCACAGCTTCAGGCAACGCGACGTATTCCGCAAACGACCCGTCGCGATCGACGCCGAGGATGCGGTAATGCTTGCACACATGCGCTTGTCCGGTGCGGCATTGGAAGCATTGACCACATGTGATGTGCGACTCGGCGGCGATGTAATCGCCCACCTTGACGAGCGTGACATCCGAGCCGACTTCCACGACCTCGCCGCACATTTCATGGCCAATGATGCGCGGCGGGTGGATGCGGCTGTGCGCCCAGGGATCCCAATTGTAAATATGGGCATCCGTCCCGCAGAGAGAGGTGGCAGTGACGCGGACGATCGCATCGGTGGAGCCCGGTTTCGGATCCGGCCTGTCGGTGGCGGTCAACCCTGGCTGTACCGATGTCTTGACGAGCGCACGCATGGGCTCATTGTATACTACGGGCTCGATCCCGCCTACCCTTAGCCCACATTATTCATGAGCGGCCCTGCTGCAATTGCGGGATCGCCGCTTGGTCGGTCAACATACTGTTTCACGTAGGCCTCCCTTCCGTCGTAGGCTCGGCTCTGAAACCTGCCTCGCCCACTCCTCCCAAGGGGGCAAGCCCCCTTGGAGGATTCCCACGAAGGAGGCACCCCTTCGGAACCCCCAGCCTCTACGCCCATCGTTGATAGCCACTCTCTCAATAAGATCGAAGGGATTGCGCTGGCTGCCTCAGATCAATTGGTATGCGTGCATACTCTCACCCACGAAGACGAGCCAAATCCCCAGCGGGAATATCCAAAGAGAACGAAAGAATGAGTATTGGAGAAGGGCCCCGTTGTTTTCCCTTCGTTATCGAAGCGCCTTCTGCAGATCCTCGTTGACAAAGGACACCTTGGCCAGGGCAGGACGTTCGGCCATGGCCGACTGAAGCGCCTGCAGCATCGTCACCGCAGTCGTGTCGTCGGATCCGACTAAGATAGTATATTTCTCTTGAACCAGTGCAAAAAATTCCGGCTGGGCTTCCTCTGGGACTCCCAGTAACGTTGCCAGGGAGGCAAGATGCTCGCCCCGCCCCTGTGCCATTTCTTCTGCCAGGCTCTCAAAACTGCGGCTCGCCATATTGATGTGCTTGTTCTTCATAATCATGCCGTCGTTGGCACAACCTGACGTGCCGGAGGAGATCCCGAAGGTTTGGCTGCCGAAGGTGCCGTTCGTCGTTGCCATCATAACCTGGGGCGCAATTTGTTTTTGGCCCCCATAATCCATCCAGGCGAGCTTTCCCAGGCCACATCCAGGACCATTGTCCGGGTTCCCAGCCGCCCCTACGCCGGTAGCCTGCAATGCCAATAAGGAACAGGCGATCAGGATAAATACTGTTCGTTGAAACATAAATCCTCCTTCGTTGAAAAACCAACTATTGATCCGTATACGACTCAGACTAGTACAAATGCGTTCTCTGTCAAGAGAATTGAACCTTCTCATGCGGCAGTTCCCTATCCGGAGAGAAAAATACTATGCCATTGAATCTGTGTAAGTGGTTCAGGAACTGGAAGAATGTGACAGGAGCGACGTCCATGCCGGTCTTTTGCTCACGGAAAAGCAAGGGAGATGTCGGCCTGTTGATGTCCCGTGCTTGCGAAACGCGCACGATCGGAACGCGCTCGTCCGATGTGCGAAGGAAAGGGTAGGCGTGGCAAGCCCCGCCTCGCAGCTCCATGCGCCCGTCTCGCTTGGCGCCTTCGCGATTTCTCGACGAACCGTCATACATAATGAGGGCTACAGGAAAAAACGGGTTGCGCCAGGGTCTGCGAGATCGGTAGGATGCGACCGATGAAGACGCTACACCACCGAGATCTTGTGCTGCTGGCGGGGATATGTTGTGTGGCGTTATTCTGTCCCGGCCTCATCGCACCAGCGCATTCCGCATCATCGCCACAGACGACACCCTCGTCCAGCCCCACGAAGCGGTGGGCGCAGTTCGAGTTGAGCCAATCGGAGTCGATGGGAGATCCGCAAACCGGCAAGCCTGTCACGCTGACGATTGTTCTTGGAGGCGTGACAGCGGGCACGACGCCGGTAGTGGCGACTTGTGAGTCTATTGTGTTTCAGGCCCAAACAGTCACGCTTGAGCTGGACGCAGAGTCGATGGTGTTAAAGGGGACGGTCACGCTTGAACCGATCCTCATGAGTCGAACCTCCGTGCCACACAGAGCGGCGCGAGTGCAAGTGACATTTTCTCGATCCCGCCAGGACACACTCGAACCGTTCATGCGTCGGATCGTGTATGTGACCATGGATCCGTTGGAGCCGGCCAAAGAGAATAGTGAGTTACCGCCCGTTCGTCCGGATGAGTCGCAGAGCGGGGATGTCATCTTGGATGAAATACAACCGGCCGTGGAACCGGTCTCGACCGGCGCCTTAGCAGAAGAAGATCTCGTCCCGTTTGCCTCCCCAGGGGAGGGGAAGGCCTACTGGCAACATGTGAGCCACCTCATCAGCCGGAGTTGGGCCCGACAGATCCGTGGAGTCCGGCGTGCCTCAAGCAGCGAAACGGTGAAGGTCCGTTTCAAGATGTTTCCCAACGGCCGCGCCCAGCTGATCGAGATTGAGAAAGGCTCCGGCGCCCGCGAGATCGACGAAGCCGGAATTTATGCGGTGATCAATGCCCAACCGTTCCTGCCGTTCCCCAGTGAGCTGGAAGAGGGTGTGGTGGACGTGCATGTTCGGATGCGAACCGGAAGCCGAGGGCGGTCTCGCGAAGTGCAGTCAGTCGGGAGTCGGTCAACCAGCAAGCCTGATGCATCGGGCCAGCCTTCGAAGAGGTAGACCGCAATCCATTCTAGTCCGTCCGCAATTAGTTAACCGGGAGGAGTCATTCATGCTGAAGAAGAGAAGGCAGGGTTGGTTCGTGCTCTTGCTGCTCGGAGTGATGGCCTGGCTCCCACTGGTGGCTCATGCTGAACCAGCTCGTTGGAACGTGGACCCTGAGCATTCGACGATCGAGTTTCGCGTCACGCACATGGTCGTGTCAAAGACCACGGGCCGGTTCACGGACTATACCGGGTTTATCGACATGGATGCCGAAGCTGGTACCGCGACGGCCATTGAGGCCACGATCAAGGCCGTGTCGGTAAATACGAATCACGAAAAACGTGATGCCCACATACGGAATGCCGATTTTCTCGATGTGGAACATTTTCCGACAATGATCTACAAGCTGAAGAACTATAAGAAAACCGCAGAGGGCTTTACGGCGGTAGGAGACTTCACGCTACGCGGGGTGACCAAGGAAGTCACCCTCGTGGGCCATTATAACGGGGCGACGAAGGATCCCTGGGGCAATACCAGGGCCGGCTTCAACGCAGAGGGGAAGTTCAACCGCAAAGATTTCGGTATGATCTGGAACAAGACCTTGGATAGTGGCGGGCTCGTCGTCGGCGACGAGGTCCAGATACGACTCGATATAGAATGTATCAAGGCTAAACCCTAGCAGGATGCTGAAAAAGCCCGCCAGTGTCGTTCTCGCATCGTTCAGCCCCTCAACGTACCCCGAGGGTACGCCTCGGGCCTTCACTCGCTGCGGCCTTGCTGGACGGCCTTTTTGAGCATCCTGCGTGGTCTTGGACTGCTAGCGCGTTGTTGTTCGTCATCGGCCCAATCTTCTGAAAGTGATCAATGATGAAGGCGATGGTGTTGTCGCGCACGGCGGATGTGGGAACTTCGCCGCTGCAGCTTCGCGAACTTCCAATACCAGAGCCAGGTCCCGGAGAGGTCTTGGTTCGCATCGCCGTCTGCGGGATCTGCCGGACGGATCTTCACGTCATCGAAGGCGAGCTGACTGATCCCACGCTTCCGCTCATTCCCGGCCACCAGGCCGTCGGGATCGTGAGTCAGGTCGGCGCGGACGTGAGTGAACGGACGGTCGGTGAACGAGTCGGCATCGCCTGGCTGCAGCATACGTGCGGCGTCTGCGAATTTTGCACGAGCGGACGCGAGAACTTGTGCGAGAGCGCCAGGTTTACCGGCTATCAGGTGAATGGCGGGTATGCAGAGTATGCGCTCGTCCCGGCAGCCTTTGCCTATCCGATCCCACCGGTCTTCAGTGATGAAGAAGCGGCCCCTCTCCTCTGTGCCGGGATCATCGGCTACCGCGCCTTGCGTTTGAGTGGAATCCAGCCAGGTCAACGGCTCGGTCTCTACGGGTTTGGTGCATCGGCTCACATTGCCATTCAGATTGCTCGTCATTGGGGCTGTCAGGTCTATGTCAGCTCGTTGAAATCGGAGCATCAACGTCTCGCACGTGAATTGGGCGCTTCATGGGTGGGAGGGGCAACCGACGAGCCGCCGGACAAGCTCCACGGCTCGATCATCTTTGCACCGGCCGGGGAATTGGTCCCGCCGGCCTTGCGTGCATTGGAACGAGGCGGTACGCTTGCCCTTGCAGGAATTCATATGACGCCGATTCCCTCGCTCGATTACGATCGCGAGGTCTTTGGAGAGAGAGTCATTCGAAGCGTCACAGCCAATACGAAGCAGGACGGCCTCGATCTCCTGCGCGAGGCGGCTGCGATTCCCATCAAGCCCCACACCCTGTCGTTCCCCCTCGCCGATGCCAACCGCGCGTTGCAAGAATTGAAAGCCGGACGCTATTCGGGAGCCGGTGTGCTCATTTTGTCGTAACTATTCCAGAGAAAAGTGAACAGAGATCTAAGGCGGAATTTTCCGCCCCGGGGCCAACCCGCTTCGTTCTCGGTGTGTATGAGACTGCGCCGGACATGAATTTCAAGGAATCGGAGAAGGGAATGCAGCGGAGTTTCCGTTCAGCACTCAGCGTTTGGCGCGCAGCAGCGCGTGAGTCTGCTCGCTGGTTTCTTTGACCAAGACGCCCATCTTCGGGTGGGAGGGTTCGAAGTCGATGGGGAGATCGTAGTGGCGCAGGCGTTCGCTGGCGGTGGGGCCGATGGATGCGACGACCATCTTTCTGCAAGCCTCTTTGAACTGCGCGGCGGTACCTTCCTGTTCGAGTAACTGCATGACATGATCGATCTGCGCGGCATTGGTGATCAGCATCACCGCAATGTTTCCCGCGTTGATCTCGCCGAGTACTTTCTTCAACGGGCCTGTGTCTTCCGGGAGCGCCCAACGGTAAATGGGCACGGGAAAGACCTCTGCGCCACGTTGTCTGAGGGCTTCCAAGAGATCCGGATTGGACATACCATATTCTTGCACGGCGACCCGGAGCCCCTTGACGGGACGGTACTCGTCGAGCGTGGATACGACCTCTACCCAGGTGTTCGGTTCAGGCACTATCAGCGTCGGTTGGAGGTTGAAGGCCTTGAGGGCTGCGACCGGCTTGGGCCCTCGAGCAACGATGGCCGTCTGTTTGAGGGCTTCCACAATCGACGGCCAGGAGTAGCGCGTTTTGAGGAGATCGAACAGCGCGGTTGTGCCGACGCCGGTCAGAAGAACGAGAAGATCGATCCGTTCGGTCATGAGCCTAACCCCAAACTTCAGTGCCGCGGAATTGTCATCGAGCGGAATCTCGCGGAGGGCAGGAGTGACAAGAGGCTTTCCCCCATGGCGCTCGATGAGTCGAGCGATCTCCACCGCCATGCGAGACTCAAACGAGGCGACGGTGAGGCCATTGAACCCGACGGTAGCCATGAGGTCTTCGAAGGAAAAAGTAAAACGCCAAAGTGGACTGTTTCTTCAAGATCGTGGGCGTGGGTATCGTACCATAATTAGCCAGAGAGGAAGCGCAGTTGTCGGCATGATTGAAGCGAGTCCGGCTTGACTCTATATCCTGGCAACCAGCGTGAAAACTCTGTGGGCACGCGAGAGCTTCAATGGTTCGCAAATGTGGCGCAAACAGTAAAAGTCTCCCGCAGGGTGCTCAAAATGGCCGTCCAGCAAGGCCGCAGCGAGTGAAGGGCCGAGGCGTACCCTCTGGGTACGTTGAGGGTCTGAACGATGCGAGAACGATGCTGGCGGCCTTTTTCAGCATCCTGCTAGGGTTTTTAATTGACGGAACTGGGCTCTCTCCCTACTATACGAATTCAATTGGGGATGACTATGAGTGCTTCGCTCCATCGAGGATTACGCCATGTGGCGCTACGCGCCACGAACCTTGCCCGTTCTCGCTCGTTCTATGAACAGTTGCTGGGGATGAAGGTGGTGTGGGAGCCCGACCTCGACAATGTATATTTCAGCTCCGGATCGGATAATTTCGCCTTACACCAGATTCCGGCGTCCGAGCTCGCCTCGTATAAGCCCTTGACGGGGCAATTATTGGATCACATCGGTGTGATCCTTGAAAGCCCTGAGGCAGTCGACCGGATGTATCGGGAAGTTGAACCGCGTCTGCTTGAATTGGGGGGACAGGTCGTGAAACTACCGAAGCAGCATCGCGACGGCAGTTATTCCTTTTACTTTTCCGATCCCGACGGGAATGTCATTCAAGCCCTTTTCGAACCTTCGATCAGCCGACTTCAATGGGTGAAGGGTAAGGAGTAAGGGGTAAGGTGTGAAATGCAGGGAAAAACCGTCACAAGTCTGATGCTGACATCCCCTTACCCCTTACCCCTCACCCCTCATTGGTTATGAATATCTGGGACAGTCTGCCGAAAAAACAGTATCTCAGCCTAGCACCCTGGGCCTGGGTTCAATTGGAGAGTGCGAACCCTCCCGGGCCTTTTCCCTTTGTTGCAGGGGTGGCGCCTGAAGTCGTCGCAAGTCTCCATGAAGCTCACGGCCTCCTCTCCAGCGCAATCGATACTGCCATCAGCGATGTCTTTTCCAAGCGAGCCCCGCTCGACGACCCCGATCGTCAACGGCGATTGGAAGATGCCTATGCGGAGGTGATCAGCGCCCGCCCCTATCTGCAGCAGCACATTCGTTGTGGGCGGAGGCCGGACGGTACGTTTCAATGGGAATTTCCGACCGATTCCACCAAATCCGCCACGGTCATCAACGGCGGGCTCCGGATCTTTCATTCCGTGAAACGGCAGGCGATTCCGACCGGGTTCGATCAGCGACAGATGGGACCGCTGGTGGGAAAGTTACTGGGGTTTTTGGACGGGACGCATCAGGCCGACGAAATCAACACGGTGGTGGCGGCTTCGGGGCGAGATGAAACGCGCGTGCTCACGCGATTGATCGAGTCCCTGTACCAGCATGAGTGCTTGGTCAGCTCGAGCACCTCCTCCGTCAGGTCCCGCTGGTTCGAGACCCTGCAAGATCAAGACACGGTCCATCTTGGTCATGCTGCGTTGCTCTATCGGCAGCGTGACCAAGCGCTGTGGTTCGATCCCTGGCTGCTCCCCTGGTTTGCGGAATCCTCCATCCCGTCGCTCTGGGGATCGCTGTTGCCCAAACCGGCTGCCGTCTTCTTGACCCATGATCACGACGATCATGTGGATCCGCGCACGCTCTTGCACCTGCCCAAGGATACGCCGATCATCGTGCCGAGCCGAAGGAATCGGCGCACGCTCTCTTACGACTATCTGTCGCTCTTGCGAGAACTGGGATTCGGCTGCGTGATTGAATTGGCGCATGGAGAAAGCTGGGCCTTCGAAGGAGGGGCCGTGTATTCCGTGCCGTTCTACGGCGAAGATCCCTGCGATCTGGAGATGCCGCGCAACTGCTATCTCATTGCCGATCGCGGCTACAATGTGCTTGTGCATGCGGACAGCGGGCCGACGAATAGCGGAAGGTCCGCGCTCAAGGACGGAGTGATCCAGTCACTCGTGCAGCAGCATGGGCCGATCCCGCTGGTGTTCGCCTCGCAACAACAACTGCTCGAAGTCCGTGGCCATGCGGCCTACGCGCCCCTGTCTCATCCTGGGAAATGGCTCGATGTGGGAGAAAACGGCTATCTCACGAATGCGTATCTTGCCGATGTCTGTGCGGCGGCACAGGCCAAGCTGTTTGTGTCCTATGCCACCGGCGGCGCAGATTGGTATCCGGACCATCTTTCCTTCATGTTCAGCCGACGGAATCCCGCGCGCACAGCGCTGCTGACGGCCCACTGGGAACCGCCTGAAACTCTCAAAGATCTTCTCGCCAAGAACGGATGCGGGTATCATTACGGGCATGCGTTGGATCTGTTTCGTCGCACGACCGACGGGGTGATGGAATCGATGAAGACGGGAGAAGCCCTAATGCCTCTGTCGCTCTACCGGCTTGACCACGGTGATCCTCCATTTATGAAAGCCGATAGCCGCCGCACCACACCATTTCGCTGAATCGACAAGGACCACTATGACGGCACGTAAAACGCGGCAAGATCCGATTCTCGTCACCGGTGTCGCCGGATTCATCGGCTTTCATACCGCAACCAGGTTGCTGGAGCGGGGCGAGCGGGTGATCGGACTCGACAACGTCAACGACTACTACGACGTGCGACTGAAGAAGGCGAGGTTGGCGAAGCTCAAGCCGTTCAAGTCGTTTTCATTCACGAAGCTCGATCTGGCCAATCGGGCCGGGATGAAGAAGCTGTTCGCGAAGCAACCGATCCGGCGCGTAGTGCATCTGGCAGCCCAAGCTGGTGTGCGCTATTCGCTGGTGAACCCGCATGCCTATACGGACAGCAACATCGAAGGGTTTCTGAACATATTGGAAGGCTGCCGGAAGGCGAAGGTCGAGCACCTCGTCTATGCCTCTTCGAGTTCTGTCTACGGCGGCAATACCCAGATGCCGTTTTCGATTCATGACAATGTCGATCATCCGGTCTCTCTCTATGCGGCCAGTAAGAAGGCCAATGAACTCATGGCCCATTGTTATGCGCATCTTTATCGGATTCCCTGCACGGGGTTGCGGTTTTTTACGGTCTATGGGCCTTGGGGAAGGCCTGACATGGCGCTGTTCATTTTTACCAAGGCGATTCTGGAGGGGAAACCGATCGAGGTCTACAATCACGGAAAGATGCGCCGGGACTTTACCTATGTCGATGACATCGTCGAAGGAGTAATCCGAACCCTCGATCGCCCGGCCATGCCGAACCAAGGCTGGTCCGGTGACAGACCGGATCCTGGAACCAGTTCAGCGCCGGCCCGGATCTACAATATCGGTAATCATCAGCCAGTCGAACTGCTGCGCTTTATCGAAGTATTGGAGCAGACGCTAGGAAAGAAAGCGGTGAAGAATCTGTTGCCGATTCAGCCAGGCGACGTGCCGGCAACCTATGCGGATGTCGAGGATTTGACGCGGGACGTTGGCTTCAAACCCGCCACGCCGATTGAGGAAGGAATCCCGCATTTCGTGCAATGGTATCGGGAGTTCTACAAAAAATGAAGGGCGCCAGGCCCTTCAAATAGCCTGGCGCCCTTTAGTCTCTTGCACCGATCTAATTTGCTACGGACAACCGATCGGCACAAATCCACGTCCAAAGATTCTCGATAGAGTCATGAAACGCGCATTGTCGTAGAACGAATAGCTTGCACCCCGCTGATTTCTTCCAGAAAGATCTCCTCCATATGAAGGGTCTGTCCCGTAGAAGAACCCGCCTCGAGTTTTCTCGTTGAGATTCAGCCATTCTCCATATTTTGAAAAGATTTCAGCTTGAACGGACCCAGACGAAGTGATGCTGGCATGCCAATCTTTGGCCCAATCTGGAGCGGTTTGTCCCCCGCCGGTCATACCGGTCTGACGGCGGTCGACGTACGGTGGAATATCATAGTGAGGAGCCGCAGCCACGGTGGGGCGATAGGTTGGCATGTTGTCCAGCGAGGGCACGACCGACAGTTCTTTCAGCGTCATCAGCTTGCAGCCCGGCACATCCTTGTTGGTGTAGAGGGCGCTCCCATCGGCTTGGGGGCATTCCCGCATCAGGAACGGATCGGAGGCAATCGTCGTACCGGCAAATGCCGACGTTGAGGACAGGGTGAGAAATGTTGCGGCAATCACAAGCACATGGGCGGGTTGCATAGAGCACCTCCCTTGAGACGGTGGAACAGACCGGGTTTGCATCGTCGTTCGCCTTTCTTCAGTATACTCACCGATGGTGCTCACAAGCTATTCTGCCAGAGCCAAGGCTGTCTATTCATCTTTCGAGGGGGGACTTGCTACCGACGGGGGGCTGGCCAGGTGGCTCAGCTGGCTGATTATCCGAGATCAATGGCTCGGTCGATTCAGGATGTTCGCCTTCTAAATTCGGCAAGACGAGATTGGGTTCCATTGAACAAGCAGCTTTGCCTTGTTCCCTCCTCGTTGCTGGGGTATTCTCCGCCTTGAACCCGTGACATGTGAGGAGTGAACCGTTCGAGGGATCATCCTCGCGTGGCCTCTCATTCCTCATGTCTGACTAATTTCCGTCATGACTGACTACGGCGTGCTTGCAAATCTGCTTGTGATCTTTACGGCGTCGATCGCCGTCGTCTTCGTATTCCACCAGTTCCGGCTTCCCTCGATCGCAGGATTCTTGGTTGCCGGCGCGCTCATCGGACCCTATGGGCTGAATCTCATCTCGGACATCGGCACGGTCCAAGCGTTGGCGGAGATCGGGATCGTGCTGCTTCTTTTCACCATCGGCATCGAATTCTCGTTAGTGCATTTAGTCTCCATGCGCCGCCTCCTGTTTTTGGCCGCGCCGATCCAGGTCGGCGGCGTGCTGTTGATCGCGTGGCTCGGGGCGATGCTCGTCGGACTGTCTTGGCAGCAAGGGGTGTTTTGGGGATTTCTCTTCTCCCTGAGCAGCACGGCGATCGTGCTGAAGACCTTGGCCGAACGGGGGGACAGCGACTCGATCCATGGCCGGGCCACGATCGGCATTCTCGTCTTTCAGGATTTGGCCGTCGTACCCATGATGCTGTTGACGCCGATTCTTGGCGGCCAATCGGATGGAAGCGGGCTGGCGATCCTGCTCACCTTGGGGGAGTCGATCCTTGTCGTCGCGCTCGTCATTGCAGGCGCCTGGTATCTGGTCCCCAAGATATTGGGACATATCGTTCGCAGCCGCAGCCGCGAACTGTTCTTGCTGACGATCATCGTGTCCTGTCTCGGCATCGCGTGGCTCAGCTCACTCGGCGGACTCTCGTTAGCGTTGGGCGCGTTCATCGCCGGGCTGGTCATTTCTGAATCGGAGTACAGCCATCAAGCCATGGCCGAAGTGCTGCCGTTTCGCGACAGTTTCAACAGTCTCTTCTTCGTGTCGATCGGCGTCCTCATGGACTGGCGAGTGTTATTCACGCATCCGTTGCCGGTGGCCGGACTTCTCGTGGCGGTTCTGTTGGTGAAGTTTGTCGCCGGGGCCGGCGCGGTCTTGTTGGCGGAGATCCCTCTCCGTTCGGCGATTATGGTGGGCATCGCCCTAGCCCAGGTCGGAGAGTTCAGTTTCTTGTTGGCTCAGCAAGGGCAGGAGGGCGGCTTCTTACGGGGCGATCCGTATCAGGTCTTTCTCGCAGTCTCGGTACTCTCCATGATCGTGACGCCCTTTCTCATGCAGTGGTCGCCGCATCTGGCCCGCCGCGTGGAAGCGTGGCAGCGGCTGCGTCATTGGCTGCCTAGTCGCACCACCGCGCATGTCCTGCAGACCGAAGGAAAGCAGATTCGGGTGAAGGATCACGTCATTATTGTGGGGTATGGGTTGAACGGAAGGAATCTCGCCCGTGTCCTCGGCGAGACGGAGATCCCGTATCTCGCGTTGGATCTCGACGGCGATACTGTCAGCCGCGAGGCGGAACACGGGGTGCCCGTCTATTATGGCGATGGCACGAATCCGAATGTGCTGCGGCACATGAGGATCGAGGATGCGAAGGTGTTGGTGGTCGCCATTTCTGATCCGTTTATCACCAGGAGAGCAGTGCAGGTTGCCAAGGGACTCAACCCCAAACTTCATATTGTCGTGCGGACTCGCTATCTGCGCGAATTGGAGGAGCTGCACCAACTCGGCGCGGATGATGTGGTGCCGGAAGAATTTGAAACCTCGATCGAGATTTTTTCTCTAGTGCTTCACACCTATAAAATGCCGCAGCATTTTGTGACAGAAAAGGCCAAACAGATTCGCGGTGAAGGGTACGCCTTGCTTCGTCGCAGCGAATTGCCGGAGCTTGCACATCATCTTCGTGGCGGAACCTTGGCCGACGCAGCAGTCGAAACCTGCCGCATTGATGACGATTCGCCCGCGCAGGGGAAGACGTTGGCCGAGATCGATCTCCGTCCACGCACTGGTGCTTCGGTGATTGCCTGGACGCGTGATGGGGTGACGCAAGCAAATCCGTCGGAGCAGACTCGGTTGATAGCGGGCGATATTGTGGTGTTAATCGGTACGCGCGTTCAGATTCGGCAGGCGATGGATCTCTTAGTGCAGATGGGTGAGAATGGGTGAGAAATGAGTGGGGCGCGCGACAAGCGTGATTCGAAGGCTGAAGGGATGCAGGCTGAAGGCCGAAGGCCAGAGGTCGGAGATCCGAACACTTCAGCCTTCAGCCTGCTTCACCAGTCGCGCTTTTCCCGCCCGTCTCGCTGTTAACTCTTCCAGTGAAGCGTGACCCGTTCTTTGAGCGGATGGTCGAGGGGCTGTCCGGTTTGCGCCGATGCGAGGTGCGCAGCTTTCAACTTGTAGTACCACTTGGCCGGCGTATCGGCGTCGTCGATGAGCATCAAGGCAGGCTTATAGCGTAAGCCTACCGCCTGGCGTTCCATTGCCTCTCGATCCTGCGTCATAAAAATGTTGGCGAAATATCGAAAGAGGGTCTTGGAAAATGGAACCCAGCTGAGACAGTTCCAGGCTGCGGCAAAGTCGATGCGGCATTGCTGTTCGCCGATCGGCGTGACCGTGGCGCGGCTAGACACGAAAAGCGATCCGCACTGGACGAACTCGAATCGCTGGTTGGGCAGCACAAAGTCGATGGTCGTCGTCAGCGGCCCGCCATAAAACAGGTTCAGGAGCTTGTACGGTCCGCTGTTCGTTGAGGGGGCGTGTGGCACCATGCGGAAGCCGTTGGGAATCGGTTCAAAAGTCTTGGCCTTTTCATGGATGCTTGCCTTCGTGCGCCACCAGGAGCTTTGATGCACAAAGGGGCCGTGAGCCGGGTCCATCAAACCGACGATGCC
Source organism: Nitrospirota bacterium (assembly GCA_016200355.1). Lineage (GTDB taxonomy): Bacteria > Nitrospirota > Nitrospiria > Nitrospirales > Nitrospiraceae > Palsa-1315. The sequence continues at coordinate 898 of JACQEY010000099.1, read as the reverse complement.
GTCGTCGATGGTGCAATCCAACAGCGTCGAAATGTGAATCATTCGATAGGGAGACGAGGGGAGCGGCAGCGGCGGCACGTCCGGGATTGTCTGATTCGGTTGTTGAGGGTCAGAAACGAACACCCATACGTAGCCGTCCCGTTCGCGGCAGGCGTAGGTGGTGATGCCGATTTTGTCGACTTGAATGGAAGAATTTTCGACCAGAGCAGGGATTCCCCGGCAACGGCCTCCCTGGTCGAACTGCCAACCATGGTAGGCACATTCGACACAGTCGCCTTCCATTTTGCCGAAGGACAGCGGCATCCCGCGATGGGGACAAATATCACGCATGGCTGCGACCGCACCCTGTGATGTTTTGCAGACGAGGATCGGGAGGCCTAACAGGACGGTCCCTTTCAGGCTGCCGGGAGCGAGTTCACTGCTCAGACAAGCAGGATACCAAAAGCCAAACAGTGGCGCGCTTCTGGAGGGCTTGATCTCGGTGATGAGGTCGCTATTCATGGAAAGAGGGAGGAAATACGTGAGAGGACCAGCCTAGACTGCGGCAGCAGCTCGATTGTGAATATAGCGAGTAGGTCATGGAACGTCAAGCCAGTCGGCACCAATTACCGGTCTTTCCATCATCCGTGAGGCACCTATGCCGGTCCAACTGGGATCGTCGAGCGAGGCCTTTCCAATTCCCTATATCTCTTTAAAAGGAGTGGCCAAGGCTGCCCTTTCCTGCGCGCATCGAACGAGCACATTCTTATCGTGCGCGTTCTGCGAGCAAGAAGGGCACCTGGCCGCTCCCCGCTCCATTTTTCAACATCCTCACTCTCCGCTACCCGCCATGTCGTCGATGAGAGGCCGGTTTATGTCGGTGCAACCGAAGCAGATGGTATCGAAGAGGAGATCGGCG
>JACQEY010000098.1 GCA_016200355.1 Nitrospirota bacterium | reverse complement strand
GATAGGCAAAGAGGCGAGAGGACGGCGTGAGGTTGCAGTGTTCCGGCGCGAGCAGTGCTTTTGCGACAGATTACTTGATGGCCACAGCCTTCACTTCCTTGAAGGTCGTCTGGCCTAGCAAGACCTTCTGAACCCAATCCTGCATGAGGGTGGTCATACCATCTTCAATGGCAGCGCTGAGCATCTCTTCAGTTCTCGCCTTCGTCTGAATCATGCGTTTAATTCTGTCCGATCCCAGAAGCAACTCATGCAAGGCGACGCGCCCCTTAAAGCCGGTGCGATTTCAGGTTTCACATCCTTTTCCGCGGACCAGGCGGAACGTATTATCTTGTGGAATGGCGAGTTTGTCCCATTGTTCAGGTCCATATCCCTGGCGAATTTCTTCGTACTCGACCGGTGTCCCGACATACTGCTCTTTACAGTCCTTGCAAATCCTGCGCGTGAGGCGCTGGGCGAGGACTCCCAACATCGCATCGGCGAAACTAAACGAGTCGCAGCCCATATCGAGAAGTCGCGTGACGGTTTCCACCGCGCTGTTTGTGTGGAGCGTGCTCATGACCAAATGTCCGGTCAAGGAGGCTTCAATGCCGATTTCAGCCGTTTCTTTATCTCGCATTTCTCCGACCATGATCACGTCTGGGTCGGCTCGAAGAAACGCGCGCATGGCAGCAGCAAAAGTGAAATCGATCTTTGGGAGGACTTGAACCTGCCGGAGTCCGTATTGTGTGATTTCAACGGGGTCTTCCGCCGTCCAGATTTTAATGTCGGGGGTGTTGATGAAGCCGAGGACAGAATGCAGAGTCGTGGTTTTCCCTGAGCCGGTTGGTCCGACACAGAGAATGATGCCGTAGGGCTTTGCGGCAATCACCTTGATCTCTGCGAGGTTCCGGTCCGAAAACCCCATTTTGTCGAGGGGCAACGGTTCGCTGGCCGCGAGCAGGCGCATGACGACATCTTCGTTATATCCGGCGGTGGGAATCGTCGCAACGCGCAACTCGATATCCTTGTTATCCGACAGTTTAAATTTGATTTTGCCGTCCTGGGGCTTGCGCCGTTCTGCGATGTCGAGGTTGGCCATGATCTTTAGTCGAGAGATGATGGCGCGCCGATAGCTTTGCGGAATCTTCATGTATTCGAAGCAGTCTCCGTCGACCCGGAACCGGACAAGGGTCTCACGCTTTTCTCCATAGGGCTCGACATGAATATCGGAGGCGCCTTGTCGATAGGCATCGGCGATGATCTGGTTTGCAAGCCGCACGATGGCATTGTCGTTTTCGTCGAGACCGCCTCCAGCTTCCTCCGCTGCCGCCTCTTGGGCCTCGTTGACGAGTTCGCCGAGAATGTCGGAGACATTTTCATCTAACTTTCGTGTGCTGCCGTTGTCTCCCTGCCCTGTGGCGGAGCCGAGAAACTGGGCGATATCACGACGAAGGCTGATCGCAAAGCGAATGTTGAGACCTGGGAAGGTCCGCTTAATGTCCGCCACACGGTCGAGATCGCCCGGGTCGTCCGTCAAAATTTCAATGGCGGTTCGGTCCCGCTTGAGGGGCATCCAGTGGTTTTTCTTGAGGTAGTCGACGTTGAGATTTTTCAAGAGCTCGACATCGACAAGCGTTCGTTCGCTGTATTCAATATAAGGGCATTTGTGAAACTGGGCGAGTGACTTGCCGATCTCGAGTTTCGGTACCTTGTACTTTTCAATCAGAATGCTCTCGAAGTCCGACAGGCCCTTCCGAGACTCGGCAATCGCATTGTCCAATTCATTCTGGGAAATGTGGTTGTTCGTAACCAGGCGATCGAACTTGGTCGGGGCTTTCTTCGAGACCTTGCGGAGATTGAAGAAGGCGATGCCAAGTGCCTTTGCAATCTCCGCGACGGATTCTTCGTCTTTTCTCGTGAAACGTACGCCGCTCTTTTTGTTGAGGAGCTGCAGGACGCCCATCAAATACTTGTTGTCCGCCACGATCGGGTAGGTCAGAACCTGTTTTGTCTTGAAACCAGTCCGTTTGTCGTAGGATGTGTCGTGCACGAGTGAGGGATGGACACCTTGCAGCTCGGCGATGTTGTAGGCGTCGGCAATGCTCACTGGGCGGAGATACTTTGCACAGAACCCAGCCAGGCTTTGTTCGGTGATGGGAATTCGGAATTCCTCAACGCTATCAATGTGAGGGACTTTGGAGAAAATCTCTTTCTTCTCCGAATCGAACGCGAAGATGGTGAGATCTTCGGCATCGAAAATGCTGAGAATTTCTTTACGCAGGTCGAGGAGAATATGGTCAAGATCGCTGGCCGCATGGATTTGGTCCGTGATGCGCTTGACGTTCTCGGTGAATATTACTTTCTGCTGAAGTTCCTGAAGGTTTTGTGGGATGGGATTGGCTTGCATTACAAGGGCTCCTGGCCATCGGCTACGTAGGTCATCGCCGGATCTGTATGTTCAATGAAGAGAGAGCACGATCCCATGACCACATGTGCCTTGAGGCAGAGATTGAAGTTCAGTCTAGCTGATCATGGATGGAAGGCAAGAAAAAGGCGGTTTCAGACGGGATATTTACGGGAGTGACAATGCGGATAAAGCCGTTGGTGAACGGTATGGCGTTCAACTTGTTCGTATGCGAATCAGATGAGCTGAGACTTGTGCCGGAGGCAGCTTGAGTTTGACCCCGTCCTTTCGCGTTTTGATTTCCACCACTCCTTCTGCGAGGCCCTTGTCTCCGACAACAACCTGGAACGGAGCTCCGATCAGATCTGCATCGTTGAATTTCACGCCCGCTCGTTCGTCCCGATCATCCCAGAGTACTTCAAGCCCTGCCGCCCGCAGTTCGTTGTAGAGCTGCGCGGTGACCTGGGCCGTCTGTGCTGATTGGGTGAGCGGGAGGAGATGCACATGAAATGGCGCGATGGGGAAGGGCCAGATGATGCCTTTCGCGTCGTGGTTCTGTTCGATCGCCGAAGCGGTGGTGCGTCCGACGCCGATGCCGTAGCACCCCATGACGGCGAGGCACTCGTTGCCGTGAAGATCAAGGAAGGAGGCCTTCATGGCTTCGCTGTATTTGGTGCCGAGCATAAAGACATGTCCGACTTCGATGCCCTTCGTTGCCTTCAATGTTCCGTCTTTTCTCGGTGACGGATCTCCTGCGCAGGCGCTGCGGAGATCGGCAAACTGCTCGACCTGAAAATCACGATCCCAATTTGCATCGACATAGTGCGCATCGGGTTGATTGCCGCCGACGACCACGTTGCGCAGGACTTTGACTGCGTGGTCGGCAATAATCCGAACATGTTTCAGGCCAACGGGGCCGGCAAACCCGACTGGCGCGCCAGTGACTTGTTCAACGATCGTGGGAGTTGCGAGCTCAAGATCAGTCACTTGCAGGAGTCGTTGAATCTTGACCGTATTTGCCTCATGGTCTCCTCGTATCAATACGGCAACCGTGTTGTTTCCTGCCGAATAAAGGAGTGTTTTTACGAGGTGGGCAGGGGAGATGTTCAAGAATCTCGTGACCTCTTCGACTGTCCGGCAGCCAGGCGTTTGGACAGTGCGCAGAGGACGCAGGGTTTCGGTGTCCATATCAGTCGGCGGCAGTACTTCGGCCTGTTCGACGTTGGCGGCGTAGGTGCCGGCATCGCTGTAGACGATGGTGTTCTCTCCTGTTTCGGCGAGCACCATGAACTCGTGAGATGAACTGCCGCCGATCAGGCCGGTGTCGGCTTCCACGGCACGGAAGGTGAGGCCGCAGCGCGTGAAGATACGATGGTAGGCATCATACATTTTCTGATAACTGAGCCTGGCGCTCGCTTCGTCCTGATCGAAGCTATAGGCGTCCTTCATGATGAACTCGCGTCCTCGCATAAGTCCGAAGCGGGGACGGATTTCATCTCGAAACTTTGTTTGGATTTGATAGAAGTTCAGCGGCATCTGCCGATAGGAGCGAACTTCGCGTCTGAATAGATCGGTGATCACTTCCTCATGAGTCGGTCCCAAGCAGAACTCGCGTTCGTGGCGATCCTTGAAGCGGATCAGCTCTTTGCCGTAGAAATTCCATCGGCCGGTTTCTCGCCACAACTCTGCGGGAGAGGCAATAGGCATGAGGAGTTCTTGGGCTCCAGCCCGGTTCATTTCCTCACGAATGATCTGTTCGACCTTTCGAATGACCCGGAGGCCGAGCGGGAGGTAGGTGTAGATGCCGGCCGCCACCTTGCGAATCAGACCGGCTCGGAGCATGAGCTTATGGCTGACGGTTTCCGCTTCGCCCGGGTCTTCTCGCAATGTAGGGATTAAGATTTGAGAGGTCCGCATAATTCTTTGAGAAAGGTCAAAAAGTCGTCAAGCCCGAACGTCATCACGTCTGATGTGCCGGTGAGCGAGGAAGTGTGTTGTTGATATGATGGTGTTCGACATTCAGGTTATCGGAGGCATGATCTATCGCAAGAAGATCCGTTCGAGGTCATTCCAAAACGCAAAGATCATGACGCCAACTAATAACACGAGGCCAGCCTGTTGTGCGAGTTCTCTCTGGCGTTCACCAAGGGGTTTCCTGAGGATGCCCTCGATTAGAAAAAACAACAGATGGCCGCCGTCGAGAATGGGAATGGGGAGCAAGTTGAGGACGCCCAGGTTGATGCTCAGAATGGCGATGAGAAAGACCACACTCGAGGCTCCCTGCGAGGCGGCTTCTCCGGATATATTGGCGATTGTCAGCGGGCCGCCGATGTTTTTGCTGGAGATGTCTCCCACGATCATTTTGTAGAGGCCGATTACGGTCAGCTCAGTCCAGCCCCACGTGGCTCCTAAGCCGTCATAGAGCGACAGCAGAGGGGTACTGGAGCGCATGATTGAACGGCCTGGTCCTGAAATGCCGATCTTGCCGACCTCGACCGACTGGCCGTTAACCATCGTCTTCTCAGCAGAGGGTGTCACGGTCAGCGGAACTCGACGCCCTTCCCGCAGGACCTCTACCTGTAGTTGGCGGTTGGGCTTGTCTTTCACGATGCCGGTCATCTGGGACCATGTATGGATCGTGGTGCCATCGATCTTGCTCACATGGTCTCCGGCCTGAAGTCCAGCTTTCGCCGCCGGAGAGCTTTGCATGACTGACGTCACGAGTGGCTGTGTTTCTTCGACGCCCAGGTAGTATCCGGGCTCTTGTGCAGATGCCTGTGGTCCGGAGGCGGTTGTGGGCGTAACCGTCAGCGTTTTGACCTGTTCGCCTCGTTTGATCTCGAGCGTCAACGCCTGTCCGTTGCTCTTCGCCACGGCGTCGAAGAGTTCATTCCTGGTCGAAATGTCTTGTCCATTGACTCGGCTGACACGATCTCCGATCTGAACACCTGCGATATCAGCTGGCGAGCCGGGGGTCATCGCTTCGATATCGGGGGAGAGATCCTGGAACGTCGGGACAAAAAGCGGCGCTCCTGTCGCAAGCCATCCGGCAAAAATGAAATAAGCCAGAATGAAGTTAAACCCAGGTCCCGCGGCGACGATCAGGACTTTGCCCCATAATCCTTTGTGTGCAAACGACCGCGCACGATCCTCCTGTGTGGTCGCCTCGGTCTCATCTTCGCCGAAGAGTTTCACGTAGCCACCGAGGGGAATGGCCGAGAGGAGATATTCTGTCTCGCCCATTTTTCTGCCGAAGAGTTTCGGTCCGAATCCAAGAGAAAACTTGAGAACCTTGACGCCGACCCAGCGAGCGGCCAAGAAATGCCCGAGCTCATGGAATGCGACTAACACGCCCAGAACGATCAGGAACCACCATGCCTTCTGCAAGAGTAACCAGATGGTATCGGGGGACCAGGTAATTGCCATGAACACGGTGTTTGCTCCTTCGTGTGAACCCTAGCGTGCCAATGCTACAACCAACGATTCGGCTTTCTCTCGAGCCCAGCGATCCGCTTCCAGCGCGTCTTCTAACGTCTCGACGTCTTTGACCGTGTGGATGTCCATCGTGCTGCGAATGATTTCTGCAATGTCGGTGAAACGGATACCCCCGTTCAAGAATGCTTCGACGGCGATTTCATTTGCGGCATTCATCGTGGCAGGCATCGTGCCGCCGATCCGCAGAGATTCATAACCAAGACCCAAGCAGGGGAACCGGTCGTGATCCGGCTTGCAAAATGTCAACTTCCCGATCTCCGTCAGATCCAGTGACGGTAGATCCAGCGGCATGCGCCCTGGATATCTCATCGCATAGGAAATAGGTGTTCGCATATCCGGCAGTCCCAACTGCGCGATCATTGAACGATCCTGATATTCTACCAGAGAATGAATGATACTTTCCCGATGGATCATGACCTCGATCTGGGATTCCGGGATGTCGAAGAGCCACCGGGCTTCGACAACTTCGAGCCCTTTGTTCATGAGCGTGGCAGAATCGATCGTGATTTTGGCGCCCATCTTCCAGTTGGGATGTTGGAGTGCCCGTTCGGGCGTGACGTCCTGCAACTCATCCCGGCCCAGGGTCCAGAGGGCCCCTCCGGACGCCGTCAAGATCAGGCGGCGGACATCCTCTTTGCGATGGCCTTCTAAGGACTGGAAAATCGCACTGTGTTCGCTGTCGACCGGGAAGATACGAACGCCATGCCGTCGTGCCTCGTCCTGCATCAGTTTCCCCGCCATGACCATCGGTTCTTTATTGGCCAAGGCGATTTGCTTTCCGCTTCGAATTGCCGCAAGAGTGGGCACGAGACCGGCTCCCCCGACGATGGCGGAGATGACGAGATCAGCTTCGGGTGCAGAGGCGACCTGAATTAATCCTTCTTGCCCAGCCAAGATTTCGACAGGCAGTTCCGCACAGCGTTGTCGGAGCCTGGCGGCAGCGGAGGCATCCGATAGGGCCACCACGCGAGGCTTGAACCGGCGGATCTGCTCCTCGAGTTTTTCATCGTTGCTGCCAGCAGTCAGTCCCGCCACGCGGAATTCTTCTGGGAACCGGTCCACGATATCCAGGGTGCTGGTGCCGATCGACCCAGTTGATCCAAGGATGACGATTGTTTTCATAAGGGGCTCCTTCACTCCATGACTCGTAGCCTGCTCGCCAGCGTTACATAGTAGTAGAAGACGGGGGCGGTGAACAAGAGACTATCCAGCCGGTCGAGCATACCCCCATGACCCGGCAGTATTCCGCCGGAGTCCTTCCTGCCGACGCTGCGTTTCATGGCCGATTCGGCCAGGTCACCCCAGAGACCTGTGATGGTCAGTAGGGTACCCAAGATCAGACAGTCGAGACCAGACAATTCAGGGAGAAACCACCAACGGGCTACATACGCGACAACTATTGCACCAATCAATCCACCCACCAAGCCCTCGATCGTTTTCTTTGGACTGATTGTGGGGGCTAGGCGATGTCGCCCATACAGTGTGCCGATATAGTATGCGCCGGTATCGGACGCCCAGGTCACCAGCAGGAGAAAAAAGATCAGCCATTCGCCCTGAGGCAAGAGCCTCGTCATCGAGAGCGTGCAGAGTGTGAGACCGAGATACAGCACGCCGAACAAGGTCACGGCGCCATCCCTCAGGCTCTGTTCGAGAGGAGCGCGACTAAAGAGCGGGACAGACATAATGCCGACCAGTGTGGCTAGGAGGGCAGGAACAATGATGTCCGTCCAGTGTGTTCCGAGAATCAGAAGGGCGAATCCCGTCAGGCCAATTCCTATCAGCCAGGAGTGGCTGCGGTCGCTGAAACATAATCGGTAGAATTCGAAGAGGGCGAGCCCCCCCGCCAGTACCACGACGCCGGAAAATGCGAGGGGTGGGAGGTAACGAATTACGGCGTATAAGAGTGGAGCGAGGACCAGAATGGTATAGATCCGGCGGGGATCGAATCGGGGCGCTGCGTTAGATGCTGGTTCAGCCTGCTGTTGGCCGGCGGTTTTGTATTCCTGCATGGGGAGGTTGAGATCGACCACTATGACGAAATGGCACTGAGGACACGACCGAATCGCCTCTCACGTCGTTGGTATTCCAGCAAGGCCAATAAGAGGTCGCGGCGACGGAAGTCGGGCCACAGGGTTGGAGTGAAATAGAGCTCGGTGTAGGCGAGCTGCCAGAGGAGAAAGTTACTGATTCGCGTTTCGCCGCTGGTGCGAATCAATAAGTCTGGATCGGGCAGGTCATGGGTGTAGAGATATTGTTGGATACGGGATTCGTCCACTTCATCCGGTTGTAGCTTTCCGTCTTGTGCGTCATGCAGGAGTTCACGCACCGCGTCCACGATCTCCGTGCGGCCACCATAGCTGAGGGCGACAGTGAGATGCAGTTTATCGAGATGGGCGGTTTCCTGCTCGGCGGTCCGGACCCATTGGAGGGCGGAAGCCGGGAGCGAGTCGAGCCGTCCGATCATGCGCAACCGGACACCCTGCGCAATGAGTTTTGCTCGTTCCGTCGAAAGGTAGTATTCGAGCAAGCCCATGAGCGAGGAGATTTCCTGAACAGGACGGTTCCAATTCTCCTGTGAAAATGCGTAAATGGTCAGGGCGTTGATGCCCAGTTCCAAGCAGACCGTGATCATTTCCCGGACGGATTTGATCCCTTCCCGATGACCGGCAATGCGGGGGAGGTTTCGTAGTTCTGCCCAGCGGCCATTGCCATCCATGATAATAGCGATGTGCTTGGGTGAGAGGTCGGGCTCGAGTTTTGCGGCAAGCTCTTCTATGGATAGCTGATCTACGTCTGATGAGTCTTTCGTGTCCATAAATGTGCTGTTGGTAAAGATCCCTTCTTGTGAGGATTGTACGTAAGTGAGCAAAGTCTACTGGTGAGAGTAAAGAATGTCAAACAAATTTTCGTAAAAGTCCTGTAAAAGCGATGAGTTGGATGAATTGTCATTGCGCCTGAAGAAAGTGATCGGCTATACTTTCCCATCTTTCTGCAGGCCAACCGTCGTGAGGATTCATACACCATGGGTGATCTTGTTCAGTTAACGTCCTTCGGTCTGACTGAAGGCGAGGTGATCGGAGCGCTTGGGCGGGTCAAAGTTCGCGATGTTGACTATGCCGATCTCTATTTTGAATCCTGCGTGTCTGAGTCCGTCTCGATGGAGGAGTCTCTCGTGAAGCGTGCGACCAAGAGTGTGTCGCAAGGCGTGGGGGTGAGAGCGACGGCAGGAGAAAAAACAGGCTTTGCCTATTCCGATGAATTGACGAAGAAGGATCTTGAGCTGGCCGCAGATACGGCCCGCTACATCGCCAACTCGCCGAGCGGGGCCCACGCAGTTCCGGTTCCCGTCCATCATCGCCCTACCAGGGATCTCTACCCGATCGAACGGGCACGGGTCGAAGTTGCTACAGCGGATCGCGTGTCCCTCTTGAATGCCATCGATGCCGAGGCGCGCCGGTATGACCCGCGTATTAAGAATGTCATGGCCTCGTTTAATACGGAGTATAAGGTGGTGATCGTCGCCACCTCGGATGGCACGCTGATAGGGGATGTGCAGCCGCTTTCACGACTACAAGTGACCTGTATTGCTGAAGAGAATGGCCAACGGCAAGCCGGCTCGTTTGGCGGAGGGGGTCGTGTCGGGTTTGAGTTTTATCACGAGGGCGATCGGTATCTGCGGTTTGCGCGTGAAGCGGCACGGGAGGCGATTCTCAACCTGTCTGCTGTCGAAGCGCCAGCCGGCGTCATGCCGGTCGTGCTGGGCGGGGGCTGGCCGGGTATTTTGTTGCATGAAGCCATCGGCCATGGCCTGGAGGCGGACTTCAATCGCAAGAAAACGTCAGCTTTTTCGAATCTCCTCGGCAAACGGGTGGCGTCCGACGTCTGTACGATTGTCGATGATGGAACTTTGCCGGGCCGGCGAGGCTCGCTCAACATGGACGATGAAGGGACCCCGACCGGTCGTACGGTGCTCATTGAGAAGGGGATTCTGCGCGGCTACATCACTGACAAACTGAATGCGCGTCTGATGGGCATTCCTGTGACCGGCAACGGCAGGCGAGAAAGTTACCAAAGCGTGGTGCTGCCGCGCATGACGAATACGTTCATGTTGGCTGGAACGTCGGACCCTGAGGAGATCATCCGCTCGGTCGATCGTGGGCTCTATGCCGTGTCCTTTGGCGGTGGGCAGGTGGATATCACCAACGGGAAATTCGTGTTTTCCGCCAGCGAAGCCTATTTGATCGAGGGGGGGAAGGTGACGAGGCCGGTCAAGGGCGCAACATTGATTGGTAGCGGACCGGAAATTCTCACCAAAGTTTCGATGGTCGGCCATGACCTCAAGCTCGACGAGGGTATTGGTACCTGTGGGAAGGAAGGGCAGTCTGTTCCAGTGGGCGTTGGTCTGCCGACCATTCGAATCGATGAAATCACTGTGGGCGGGACGCAGAGATGATTCAGCAAATACAGCCGCGCGATGGGTATAGCCAGCTCGCCATGGATCTCTTAGCCAAGGCGAAGCAGAGTGGGGCGACGGAAGCAGACATCATTATTGCTGACGGAGAAACCTTTTCAGTGCAAGTCCGGTTGGGTGCCGTCGATCGCCTGACAAAAGCGCGGGAGAAGCATCTCGGCTTACGCGTGTTTGTCGGGAAACGTTCGGCCAGCACTTCCACCTCCGATTTCTCAGCGGATTCCTTGAATCAACTTGTCGCTGAGACCTGCACCCTGGCGAAGGCCGTTGTGGAAGATCAGGTGTCCGGCCTGCCGGCGGCAGATCAGATGGCGGGAGAGAGGCCGAATTTGGATCTCTACGATCCCACCCGACTGAATACGGAGCAGCAGATCGAATTGGCTAAACGGGTCGAGGCTGCAGCCATGTCGACAGACGAACGGGTGACAAATTCTGAAGGAGGCGACTTCGATTCCTCCTCGGGGCGCGTGGTGCTGGGCAATAGTCACGGATTCTTGGGGGAGTATCAGAGTTCCAGTTTCTCAATGTCGGTGTCGCCTGTTGCCACTGATCCGGAGACCGGGGCCATGCAGCGCGATTCCTGGTACGATGTGCAACGGAAATTTGCCAAGCTGGATTCTCCGGAGGCGGTGGGGCTGGAAGCGGCGCGGCGAACGGTTCGAAAGCTCGGCGCAAAGAAAGTGTCAACCCAACGAGTTCCTGTTGTCTTTGATGCAGAAACGGCCGGAAGTCTCATGGGGAACCTTTGCAGCGCGGTGTCGGGGTATTCCCTTTATAAAGGGGCGTCGTTTCTGGCAGGACAATTAGACAAATCGCTGGCTCCTGAGCATGTCACAGTCTATGACGATGGACGAATGGTCGGAGGACTGGGCTCTCGACCGTTCGCAACGCCTCTCGTAGCGTCGGCGAGAATCCATCGGTTGGCCCCACGAATTTCTATCTCGCGCCAGGGACAAAGACGGCACAAGATATTATCAAGACGGTGAAACAGGGTCTGTATGTCACCGACCTCATCGGTTTCGGCATCAACATGGTCACTGGTGATTATTCACGAGGGGCCGCTGGATTTTGGATTGAAGGGGGCGAGTTGACCTATCCCGTGGAAGAGATCACGATTGCGGGTAATCTGAAAGACATGTTTGCAGGAATAGAAATGATCGGCAGCGATCTCGTGTTTCGCGGGCGCATTGCCAGTCCGACCGTGAAGATTGCAGAGATGATGGTGGCCGGCAGCTGATCATTATGGCGATCAGCTGCAATTCTGAATGTTGAATTATGAGTGTTGAATGGCTTCCCATCCCAATTCATAATTCAAAATTCCTCATTCAAAATTGCGCCAGGTTGGAGGTGCTTTATGGCCGAGTCAATCAGAGAAACGCTGGTTCAGTATCCCAGCGACAAGGTGACGATGCGGGCCTATGTCGCAGCCCCACAAACCAAGGAGCGACGCCCTGCGATTATCGTGATTCAGGAATGGTGGGGACTGACCGAACATATCAAGGACGTGGCAAAGCGCTATGCCGCTGAGGGGTATGTGGCGGTTGCTCCAGACTTATACTCCCGATTAGGGAATGCCCTCACCACCGATCCCGGCGAGGCAGGCAAGTTGATGAATACGCTCCAGCAGGAAGATGGACTCAAGGATCTCAATGCCACCGTTGCCTATCTGAAGTCTGTTCCTGAAGTCGACGCCACCAGAATTGGGGTCACCGGATTCTGCATGGGCGGATCCTATGCACTCATGCTGCCTTGTGTGAACAAAGATATTAAGGCTGCCGTGCCGTTCTATGGTCAGGTGCCGAATCCGGATACGCCGCTGCAACAGCTGTCGGCTCCTGTCCTCTACCTCTATGGAGAGGATGACGGCTGGATTACCAAGGCGGATGTTCAGCGACTCGCGGCAGGCCTCAAGAAGTATAGTAAGTCCGGTGAGATTAAAACCTATCCCGGCGCGCCTCATGCATTTTTCCGAGACACGGATAAGACCGTGTACCGTCCTGAGGCAGCACAAGACGCCTGGGTTCGCGCCACAGCGTTTTTTAAACAGCATCTTTAGCAGGATGCTCAAAAAGTTTGTCCAGCAAGGCCGCAGCGAGTAAAGGGCCGAGGCGTACCCTCTGAGGTACATTGAGGGTCTGAACGATGCGAGAACGAAGCTGGCGGACTTTTTCAGCATCCTGTTAGGTCGTAAGAGGAGTCAACAGTACTATGCCGCTCGATGTCGAACTCGGAAAAACCATGCTCCAGCTGATCACGTCGCGATACAACGACCGGCATTGGCGCAAGAAGATAGAGAAGACATTGGGGTTGCCGCAATCCGGTGTCGGAGATCCTGCGCAACAACAGATCTTCATGTATCTCAAGATTGGGCTCAAGGCCTACAAATCACGACGGGCCGATCCTGATTCCTGGATTATCGGATGGTACGCGACAAAGGAAGTCATTGATCGAGCCAAGTTTCAACCTCAGCTGGTCGGTCCGAACGTGACGAGGGGCGATGTCGCCTGTCTCGGCAGCGATCCGGGGAAGGAGATTGACGAAGCCTGGTGGGACGAGATGCTGGTGGCCTGGTTCGATGTGCCGGAAGATGAAAAGCCTGCCGAAGAAGAAGGCGGCGAGGCCACTGATTCAGATTCCTCTTCGACGATCAAAGCAAAAGCATAAGATCGTCGCTCGGGAGGATGCGCGCCGCCGCAAGACCTCCTGAATCACCCAACTACGTCTCGCGTACTCTCAGCCTGTAAACTCGCAGAGCCTCGAACAGTACAGGCGTGACCGCCCGTTGCTGCTTCCGCTCTTGCCAGCGCCCTGCTGGCTCGCCTTCACGCTCAGCCACGCTTGGCCCAGAAACTAGCTCCGTTCAGACCTTTGGTCGAACGGAGCGTCGAACAGTCTGTGCCACCCGCTGGGAGCGGGCCGCGTGACTTCACTACGGCGAGACTCAGCATGGCGCTGATGCACGCGTCAGCAGCAACGGGCGTCGTTGGGGGAGAGAAGTAGTACGCAGAAAGAATTTGTTGAGGTAGATGTAATGCCGAGGCTCAACCGCTCCAATACCTTCCTGGGCGATCTGTTCTGGCACCGCAGTGCGGCCCATGCATCTCTTGCATGTTTTTCACATCGAAAGACCGCGCCGCTAGCATTTTATTCTTCGATCCAGTGTCCGCCATGAGGTTGTTCATGCGCAAGCAGTTCTTCATGATAATTTGCCATCGATGATGGTCGAATTCCTTCGCAAATCAGACGCGAGATGATCCTGTCTCCTAAGTGCATTGAGAAATTGCCGGATGGAGGAGTGATTATTGGAATGCGACCATCAATAACCATTCTTCTTGCGAGAAAAGGCTTTGATTGCTCTCGGCGTCCTTCTTTGACTGATGACCACGACAGCCGACATTCTTGGAAGAGCCTGGCCCAAGCATTCACATCAAACATGAAAAATAGAACCACATTGCCAATACAAATATCTGCGATGTCTAAGGGTTCCAATGGTCGAATCATAACCGGCATTGAAATCGGCGAGTAGAGTGTTTCTTGAAGAGGAACCATGATTCCCCTGCAATCAGGCTCGCCATTACTAGGGGTAGTCATTCTGTCTTTCAGTTCCTTTTCAATTAGAGAATCTATTGGGGTGTTGCTCATCCGTCTTCGCTGATTAACTGCCAGAACATGTAGACAATTATCTACAGTCATCGAGGCGAATTCCTTCTCTCTAACCTCTTCTAGTAATCCAGCAAGTTCCATTTGGTCATAGTGCGCCAATGGTTGGGGGGGAGATGTCGCGATTCGCTTATTCTCTGTAAATGGGTCTTCAACATCATCGTTTGACGCAAGTGTATGGAGTTTGTCTGCATGCATCCGCTGCTTAATAAATCTTTCCAGTTGCTGCAACCCCGTGGCACCACGGCGCGAAGCAAACTCCTCCATACGCTTGAGCACTTCTGCCTCAGTGCATCCCTTTAAAACTTCAAATATCTCTCCGTTAATAGGGCCTTCCTTTATCTCGATAAAACTGATTTGACGAGGTTTAAGAGAGATGGCTGTAACGTCCTGGAGGTCAATGGATCTCGTCGCGTCGTTCCAAATCGCCAGCGTGTCTCCGGTTTTTGAGAGGTCAGTAATGATCTTTAATGCCGAATCAGGGTTTTGATCTCGCAAATATCCTCTGGGCCGGTGACGACAAAGTCGATTGATGGTGAAAGAAGGTTCGCGGAATACTGTCCAGGCAATACAATCATTGAGGGTGCGAAAAATCTGCCGAAGATGTTGCCACCCTCTCTTAGAAGTCTGTTGTTCTGCTGTCGGATTATTAGGCCTGGCCTTCATTTGCTCCTCTGCAAGGAGAATGTTCTGGGTGTTTTGTATGTGAAATTGAAACAGTCCATTGTGAAAGGCTCTACCGAATTTAAGTTCATCCCTTTGGATGTCTTCTCGCGTTTGATAGTGTGGGCCGGCCGGGGCACGAAGGTGGGTAACCGCGCACGAAAAAGCTGTCCTGAGAAGGTCTTTCTGGTCGTTCAACTGCCAAATGTAGTTCATACGGTGGGCTGAGATGTACCGGGACATTCTACTTTTTTGGGCTTGACGAGTCTATCTCTAGACGGGCACCTCGACTGAGCTTCGGATGGAAGGGATGGGCACGGAGGCTTTCGCCATGGCGCCATATGCCAGTTGCTGCCAAACCAGGTGCCGTGGCGCCGTTCTTCTGGTTCGGTAAGGTGCACGGCCAATAGCGAAACCCATTTGCAATTTTGTTCCATCGCATCGTGGCGAAGTCGGAGCTGGCTACCCTTTGTCAGCCAAGGCCTTCCTCTGTGCTATTAAGTACAAAAGGGTCGTTAGATGGAGAGGAAATGCTAAACGGCAGCGTCAAACATATATGATGAGAGAAACGTGCAAGTTATGACCCGAACAGATCCATCTGAGTCGGCTGCGGCGGTTCGATGTTGAGGACTGGAGCGGCTGGCGTTGTGGATTCGGCTGGGGTCGGTTGAGAATGGCGGTCGAGGAATTCTCTCAACTTCTTGAAGCCTTCCTTCAGAGGGTCGAGCATGCTGCCTTGGTGTAGGGCTGCGGCTGGATGCAGTAGGGGGAAGAGGACAAAGTCTTTCAAGTAGAAGGCCTGGCCGCGAACCTTTGTAATCCCCACCTTCCGTTCCAGCAATGTTTGCGTCGCCCAATTTCCTAGCGTGCAGACTAGTTTCGGACGGATCATCGCGATCTGTTGCATCAGAAAGGGTTTGCACGTCTCGACTTCATCCGGTTCCGGGTCGCGGTTGTTCGGGGGGCGGCATTTGATCACGTTCGCGATGTAGATGTCGTTGCGTGACAATCCAGCCGATTGCAAGAGATCGTTCAAGAGTTTTCCCGCAGCTCCGACAAACGGCTCCCCCTGTTGGTCTTCGTTGAACCCAGGCGCTTCCCCCACAAACATGACGCTTGCGTGCGGATTCCCCACACCAAACACCACCTGGGTTCGGCCCATCTTCGCGAGCTTACAACGTTGGCAGTTGTGCAGAGACTTGCCGAGTTCGAGGAGAGTCATGATGGTGAAGGGGAGCCGGTGAAAAGTTGAAAGGATTTTAGGCGGGCCGACTTTTCTTGTCAATGGAAGGGAAACGTGGGAAAACTGTCTGCACACATCGCCAAGTGTGGGTGGGTCCAGAGGAGGGACGCATGCAATTTATGAAACGTCTGGTACTCGGCTTCTTTGTCTTCATGCTGAGCGCAGGCGTGGCCTGGGCTGCTGAGCGAGGGTATCAGCTTGTCGCCAGCAGGGACAGCAAGCTCTGTGCTAGAGTGCTGGAAGCGTTTCGTGAGGATGTGGACGATCGATGGCGGCTGCGATACCAGCACGAGATCTTTCGGCAGATTACCTGGAAGCCGGTCGAGCTGAGGGGGCGAGGGCCGAAGACGAGGCACTGTTCGAGTCTCGACAAGACGATAGTTGATTTGGATAACGATGGGCAACTGGATTTGGTGGTCAAGACGACGTTCTGTATGAAGGGGAGTCCGAGCGACAGTTTCTACATGTTTCCTGCCGATAGCGCTGTTCTTGAACAAGCCAATTGGCAGGACCTGTCGCCTCTGTTGGCGACGCTTGATAAGTTCGAGCGGACGGGTGGGGCCTATCCCTTGACGCAACTTCCTACTGAGGAAACAGGCGTGAGTCGGACGACATTGACTGGGGTCTTTACAGTTCAACCCTTCATGCTGGACGGGAGCGCGTACGTCAGTCTGACGGATGGGCGTGCTGAATGGACCGTGATCGCGCAATACCGAGGCAGCGGACGTTTCGAGGATCTTTGTTATCTTCATGCGGCGGTAAAGTAGGGAATTGCCTATTCCGATCTATATCCCTTGACGCTAGATAGATACTGCGCAACGCGTTGATGCTCGATATTCCATTCAGTGCCCGGGCGTGGTCGCTCGGGCTTTTGGCGCCTGGGCCAAACGGAGAAGAGTTGCTCTGGTTGTAGAAGTGGTTTTCGTTCACTAGTCTCGCCTTTCCCGCCAGTCTCGCGTGTCTCGCCCTGCGATCCTGCTAGCGGAGCGTGATTGCGTCGGCACAGCGGTTGCCACTGACAATGGCGCTTTCGAGGTTGGGCGGCCATCCTGTATCGGTCCAACTACCAGCCAGCAGCAAGTTGGCGATGGGACTGCGTTGGATGGGTCGATGTAATTTGGTTCCAGGTTTAAGTGAGAGGATGGCGTTGGGAATTGTTCGACGGCGGGTCGATGCAACTCTGTATTCTGAAGTGAGGAGACCCCACGATTTCAGCAGGTCAGGGATAGCGATATCAAGACTTGAGTCAGGTCGAGCCTGCGCAAGCTGACTCTCGGTCGTCATGAGAGAGAAGCCTGTGCGATCAGGCGCTTCCGCTGTCGCAAGTACCGAGTAAAAAGATGTGTCACTCAATAGGATGAGGCGAGGAGCGGCACAGGGTTGCTCGACATGCAGGTGGAGGATTGTGCTATCGATCGATTGTAATTCTGCGAGTTGTTGAAAATAGGCGTAGCGGGTCAGCCATCGTTCTGGAAGCAGGGGCGTGAGTTGTTGCGGAGGCAGGGCGGTCACATACCAATCGGCTTGCAACAAGGAACCATCTTGCAGCAGGACGCCCGAGATACGGTCTTGTTCGTAACGGAGTTGTGTCGCGTCAGTATTGCGCAAAATGGTGGCGCTCTTCTGCATCAACACCTCGGTGATCGGCTGTACAAAGCAGGTTTGAAGCGAGTCCTGCACGACCGAGATGCGACTATCAGGACGAGTGCTCAGAAACAGGGGCTTCATCGCGCGCACGAAGGCGTCGGCGGACATCGTGGCGAGATCGTTGCCGGTCAACCATTGCGCGAGAGGATTCCAGACAAGGCTGCGTGTCTGCGCGCTTTGGTCGATTGATGCCAGCCAGTCGTCGGCGGTGCGTTGCTCCAGATCGGCAGGCAGCTCCGCATCGCCCTCCCATAGCTGTTCCACCCATGATGCCAGCCGCCATCGTTCCTTCCAGGGGATGCCGGCAAATTTCAGGAGGTTCACCCAGGTGTGAAGAGGAGCGGGGAAGGAGGTGCGCGGGTAATGAACAAAGGAGCCGTCAGGGAGGCGAAATTCTAACGGGATAGCAATTTTTTCCGGCTGCTGTGGACTGGAATGCAGCGAGTGTAGCAATGCGTGTGTCGCGTGATGGCAGCCGAGGATGGTGAAGGGCTCAGGGTCGTCGCCGGGTAATTCGCTTGTGGCGGCGCCTCCAAGCAGGGGGCGCCGCTCGATGACTGTGACGCGATAGCCCTGGCAGGTGAGGCGGTAGGCGACCGTGAGACCGGCTAGGCCTCCTCCAAGAATCGCGACGGACTGGGGGGTAGTGGATCTCACGAGGATCGGGCGCGGAACCACACTCCGGCGGCCACAGCCAGTCGACGGCTCGTTGCAAGCCGGGCTCGAGGGCCGAATATCCGATGTCTCGGTTCCTCAATCTTTTTCAGAATTCGGAAATAGACCGCACGCATGATTTCAGCGACGGTCAACGCCTGCTGGTCACATCGCGGCAGGGCTTAGAACGCTGCCTGCGCTTTTGCGTAGTATTCATGGGCTCTCGCGGTTTCGAAATGGACCAGTTCGCGGATTACGTTGCTTTCTTGCCGCAGGAGGATCGCCTGATCGGTGCAGCCGAACTTGTTGAGATCTTCTTGTGGTAGATAGATGCGGCCTTGGGCTGCGTCTGTTCCGATGTCCCGTAGAATGTTCGTCAATTGAAACGCCATACCGAGAGAGACGGCATAGTCTTGTGCCCTGGCCGACGTGGGACCGAAGATATGGAGGCAGATCAGTCCCACGACCGATGCGACGCGATAGCAGTAGAGCGAGAGATCTTGAAACGAGGCGTACCGTGACGCCGTGAGGTCCATTTCGACCCCTTTGATCAGCTCATCGAAATAGGCTTGCGGGATAGCGAGTTGTTTCACATGCTCGGCCAAACTGATGGTCACGGGGAAGGTCGGCGTACCGCGGTAAGCCGCGTCAAGTTCGGCGCGCCACCGTCGCAATTCCTGGTGAGAGCCATGCAGTAGGCTTGCGCGTCAGCGACGGAGCGTGAAGTCATGGGTGTTGATGAATCGGCAGTGGTCCAAGGCAACAGGCCATGGACTCATGAATGGGGTTGTGATCTGACGGGTGCAGGATGGCCGCCAAGAGTTCGATGCCGTCGATCAGACGAGGGCCTGGCCGGCTGAAATAGGAAGAGGCGTCGACCAAGAATGTGCGCTGTGCCAGATCAGGAGATAGGCGCCATTGATCCGGTTGCTGCAGCAGTTGGAACAGTTCTGTTTGTGTCCGTTCAACAGAAAACCCGCAGGGCATCACGATGAGGACGTCCGGAGCCGAGGCCAGGACCTCATCCCACGTTACAACCCGCGAGGGGCTTCCGGGCTGTGCGAGGACATCCTGGCCTCCGGCGAGCTGGACCATTTCAGGAACCCAATGGCCTGCGACATACAGTGGAGAGAGCCATTCGATACAGACAACGCGAGGGCGATGCGAGATGGCCTGGACTCGAGTTCTAATGGTGTCCAGTCGGTCACGTAATTGTGTCGCGAGACGGTGGCCCTCCGCCGACCGACCGGCGGCGTCGCCGATCCGAACGACATCGTCGATCACGTCATGGATCGTACCGGGGTTTAACGTGAGGACGGTCGGTTGCCGAGACATGGAGCACAGGGCGTCGTGTAGCTGGTCTGGCGTGACAGCACAGACATGACAGAGGTCTTGG
>JACQEY010000097.1 GCA_016200355.1 Nitrospirota bacterium | reverse complement strand
TTCAGGGTTCCAGCAGGCTTTGCGGACGGTTCGGCAAGATATTCGTGGCGGGGCTTCGGCTTCAGAAGCGCTGGCAAAACACCCGATCCATTTTTCAGAACTGTATATTGCGACGGTCAAAGCCGGAGAACAGTCAGGGAATTTGGCGGAGGTGCTGCAGCGGTTCATTGCCTATTTGAAATTGATGATTGGGTTGCGTCAAAAGGTCTCGAAAGCGCTTGCGTATCCAGGTTTTCTCGTGCTTGTCGGGATCGCCGTCATCGGGTTTCTGTTGAGCTATGTCGTGCCGACGTTCGTGTCGGTCTATGCGGAGACGTCAAAATCTTTACCGGTGGCCACGCAGTTATTGCTTGATTTGGTGAGGGGAGGCCAAGCGTACCTTGTACCTGGGCTCGTTGGGCTTGCCGCTCTGGGGCTCGCAGGTCGTGCGTACTATGTGACGCCGGCTGGGCGGCTTGCCGTGGATCGGCTGTCACTGAGCCTGCCCGTCTTGGGACCGATTTTTGTGAAGCATTATACGGTCCAGCTCACGCGCACCCTTGCGACGGTCCTTGCCGGTGGTACTCCGCTTGTGGATGCGTTATCTATTGCACGGGGCGCCATCTCTAATCGGTATGTGTCGGTTGGAGTCGCGAGTGCGGTCGCGGAAATTCGCGAAGGGACGACCCTGGCTGCCGCACTGGATCGCCCCAAAGTCTTTCCAAAATTGGCGGTGGAGATGCTGTCGGTCGGGGAAGAGACCGGGTCGTTGCCTGCGATGTTGCATGACGTGGCTGAATTTTATGAAGGAGATCTGGATCTCCGGCTCACGCAATTGACGACGTGGATTGAACCGGTGCTCCTCCTGGTAATGGGGGCCTTAGTAGGTGCGATCGTCATCGTCATGTATTTGCCGGTCTTTCAAATGGCTGGGGCGGTGTAGCGCTAAATGCAGCAATCTCGCGGTTTGGTTTATGGTCATGTGTTGAGGAGTGAGTAGGAGTCTATGGCACGAACTGTAACGCGACCAACGCTGTCGGATGTTCTCGTACGGCAGGGTATTTTGCCGAAACAGACGCTCGACCAAGTGCTCAGCCGTCTGGGTGGAGTGACGGCAGCCTTCGGCCAGACCTTGGTGAGCGAAGGGATTCTCTCCGAGGATCAGCTGGCCCGTGCGTTGGCGGCCCAGTTTGACTTGCCCTGCGATCTTCTCGTGGAGTTCCGGGTCGACCAGTCGTTCTATGATTCCATGTCGGTGAAACTCATGCAGCGGCATCCCTTCATACCAATTGCAGAACATCAAGGTCGCCTGACCATTGCCATCCCTGATCCGCAGAATCTCCTGGCACTGGATGAGTTGGAACTGCTTTTGGGGCGCTCGTTGGATCTGGTGGTGAGCCCAAGAAGTGCGATTCTGGCCGCCTTGGAACGCAGTGAAGGCTCCAGCCAAGCCCTTCGGGAGCTTGAGGCGGAGTATCGATCCGTGTTGGTGAAGGAGGACGAGCGGGGAGAGGAAGTCCTCACGATCGAACAAGCGGGAGAGGATCAAAGCCCTGCCGTCAAATTGTTAGATTCGATCCTTCTGAGCGCGATGCAGCGTCGGGCCAGCGATATTCACATTGAAGCGGCTGATCGTGCCACCAAGGTGAAATTGCGTGTTGATGGGATTCTCGTTCCTGCGATGGAGCCGCTCGATATCCGTCTCCATGCGCCGTTGGTCTCGCGGCTAAAAGTCATGTCGGACCTGGACATTGCCGAGCGGCGGGTGCCGCAAGATGGAAGCTTTCGGATGCGGCTGGAGCGAAAGACCGTCGATTTCCGCGTCTCGATCCTTCCGAGCGTGTTCGGTGAGTCGGTCGTCATTCGTATTCTCGACCGCGAGGCGATGTCCACGGGTGTGTCGACGTTGCGGTTGGAACGACTCGGTTTCAATGTAGAGGATCTGAAGCGTTTTCGGCGCGCGATCACGCGGCCCTACGGCATGGTGTTGGTGACCGGTCCGACCGGGAGTGGAAAGACGACGACGCTGTACGCGGCGATCACAGAGATGAATATCAAGGAAGACAAGCTGATTACGATCGAAGATCCGGTCGAGTATCAGCTGTCGGGAGTCGTGCAAATTCCTGTGAACGAGAAAAAAGGCCTGACCTTCGCACGAGGGCTCCGATCCATCCTGCGTCATGACCCTGACAAGATCATGGTCGGCGAGATCCGCGATCCAGAGACCGCGCAAATCGCCATCCAATCGTCGCTCACCGGCCACTTGGTCTTGACGACGGTGCATGCCAACAACGTGTTCGATGTCATCGGACGATTTGCCTCAATGGGCATCGATGCCTACAACTTCTTGGCTGCGCTGAACTGCGTGTTGGCGCAGCGGCTTGTTCGAATGGTGTGTCTCGCCTGTCGCGCGGTCGTCAAGCTCGACAATGTGCTGGCAGAAGAGTCCGGCCTCGACTTCGAGGAATATAAAGATGTGCCATTTTATGAAGGCAAAGGATGCCAGGAATGCCATGGGACTGGGTATCGCGGACGAAAATGCATCACGGAGTTTCTGGACCTAAACGATGAAATCAAAGAAATGATTCTTGCCGAGCGCCCCCTGTCCGAGGTCCGCTATCGCGCGGTGACCAGCGGGATGATCACGTTGCGGCAGTCCGCACTCAGAAAGGTGCTTGAAGGTTCCACCACCTTGCGCGAGATCAATCGAGTGACGTTTAGCGAGGAAGGGTAAGCGATGTGGGGGTTGACCACCAGTCGTCCGCGACACTGCTTGAAAATCGGAGCGCAGACCCTTGCGTGGGGAGAGGCCATTCGCACCTGGCATGGGCGGTATCGCTACCGGTGCGTTCTCTCGCCGGCACCGGCTGGGGCTATCAAACTGTCTCCTATGGATCTGAACCTGACAGACCTGCCCGCCGTTGAAAGTCGTCTTCGGTCGTTGACGGGGCCTAGTCGAGATATCCGGTTCGCAGGGCATGCATGGCTGTCTGACGTTCCACGCCCGATTGTGTTGTTGTTGCCAGATCTGTCGGTGCGCGCGATGGTACTGCAACTGGAACAGCTTCCGGCGCAGGCGGAGGAACAAGAGGCGCTGATTCGCTGGCGTTTAGGACAGGAACAGCTGTTGCCCCTAGCCGGGGCTAAGATTGCCTGGCAGGAGTTCCCCTCACCTGGAGCAAGGAACGAACGTTCCCATGTTGTTCTTGTCGTGGCGATTCAAGAGGCCATCCTGAAACAATACGAATCCCTCTGTGAGTCGGTTGGGCTGCTTCCTCAAGAGGTCGATGTGACCAGCTTTCGTCTATTTAATCTCTGGCTGACATCGGCCGGTGGCCGGAAACGATTGGGCTGCGATTTACTCTGGGCCAGTGTATCGGATGGCGGGCTGACCTGCTTCGTCATCCAGGAAGGCCGATTGGCTTTTGTTCGGACGAAGCTGTTGAGCATCGAAGGGCTACAAAGTAAAGCGGATCTTGATGAAGACGTGACCGACAATATTGTGGAGGAATGTGCGGCGTCGCTACGTGCGTGCCGCGAGCACCATCCTGGCCTGAACGTGACCGAGATTGTCTTCGCCGGCGATAGCCCGTTCCCGGCGATTGAACGGGAGTTGAACAGGGAATTCGGCCTGCCGATTGAGCGACTGGACTGGGAAGCTGTCGAACGGATGGGGTGGACTCATGATGGGGGGAGTACTTCATGGGCGACGCTCTCAGCTGCGGCGGGGGTGATGTAGAGGATGGCACCTGGACGGACATCCCTTCATGTGCTCGCCGGCAGGGTGAACAGTTTTCTGCTGACGCCAGGGGGAGCGCGGTACTTTCACATCGAACTGAGTAGCCGATACCGGTGGTATGTCAGGCCTGCTCGGTTTGTGCTGGGTGCGCTAGGTGGGATCGTTGGGGTCGCAATCCTCTGGAGTGTGGCCCAGACCGTGATGACCATGCGCGACTGGCAGGACATGCAAGCACGCCTCGAACATGTTCGCATGCAAGATCGTCAGCTCCTTGCCGAGGCTCAACATGAAAACATGGATCTTTCCGAGCTTTCATTGCAGCAATTACCGGCTGAAGTCAGTTTGGCGAACCAGTTGCTCACGAAGCGGCATTTTTCCTGGACACAGTTTCTGTCCGCTCTCGAAGCGGCCATTCCCCAGCAAGTGTCGATTAAGAGCATACGGCTAGATCCTGGGAGCGCAGTCGTACACATGACAGGGTTGGCGGTGACGGTTGAAGATATGACGGCATTGACGGTCACATTGCAAGACCACGCCGTCTTCCGCGATCCTGAACTGGGCCAGTATCGAGTGGGACCTGACGGCTTGGTTGAGTTCGACCTGACGCTACGTTATCGGCAACCGGGTGTGTAGCAGAATGCTGAAAAAGTCCTCCAGCATAAGAAGACCGTTGTTTGGTTTGTCTGGTCTGTCTGGTTTGTCTTGTTTAATTTGGTTGAACCAGCCCAACCAGATGAACCAGATCAACCAGTTTCGCGTGTCAAAATAGTTTTTGGCAGCCTGGTAGAGAGACATGATGGATTTTATCATCCAACAGTTGCGGAAACCCTACGGGATTTTGATTCCCTGGCTTGTGTTGGTGTTGCTGCTGGCCGGAGTCTTATGGGCGGTCCGCACCGTTGGGGTTGATGGGGCCGAGCAGAGGCTGGCGAAATTTGAGTTGGAATGGAATCAAGCCCGTCAAGAGTTCACACATCATAAGGAGGCACAGAAAGCGCGGAAAGATCTTGTGCAGGTGTGGTCGGTCTTGCCGGTTGAACGGGACTTTGCTCCCTTGGCGCTGGGCATTACGGAGGAGGCGAAGCGTGATCGTGTGATCCTCCCTGCGCTCTCCTACAAGACTGAGCCTACACCGGTAGCCAATACGAGTAAGGGTGTGCTTGAGGGTACGATGACCGGTCGTTACGAGGATCTGCGGCGGTTTCTCTATGACGTGGAGACGGCCGAGGAATTGGTCTACATCGAGGACTTAGAACTTGTGCGCTCAGAGGCTCAACAGAACCAGGCGTTGACTTTCAACATTAAGATCGCCACATACCTTCGAGGCGAGCCTGATAAACCCGTAGTTCAGTCGCGCTGAAATATGATGACAACGGATCAAATGAAAGTCGTGGCGGTGGTCGCGCTTGGCCTGCTCTGGGGTGGGGTGTTTGCCTGGGAGTGGCTGACCGTGGAGGAGCCCGTGCGTGTACCGCTGACGAATGTGAGTGGCCCTGCTTCCACGCCTCGGACAACCCGTGGAACAGTCGATGGGTTGCATGTGCAGCTCAATCTCCTCGCCGCCGCTCGGACTCAACGAGAGATGACCTTCACACCGCCGCGCAATATCTTTGCACCGCCTCGCCTCGATGACTCAGGGGTTGCTCGTGCAGACCAGCCAAAGCTCGATCTTGGGTCGGAGCAGGCACTGCACCAGCAAGAGGTTCTTGCCGGATTGGCACAGTTTCACTATCTCGGGTTTGTGCGCATGGAGGAGGGGTGGCGGAAGAAAGGCGAAATGGCTGTGCTCACGAAGAATGATGACCTCCATGTCGTCAGAACCGGAGAAACTGTAGAAGATCACGTCGTAGTGAAAGCGATCACGCAGGAGAGCGTGACGTTGCAAGACCGTCAGGCACGAGTGGAACATACGGTATTGCTGTCCGAAGAAGCTCCCGTACAGCCATAACAGTTCAATGATGATCAGTCGCCGGCAACGTGTCATCAATGAGCGAGGGGTGACCTACCTCATGCTCATGTTCGTGATCGTCCTTATCGGTATTGCTACGACTGCTGCGGCGAAACAATGGAAGGCCATCGTGCAACGGGAGCTTGAGGCGGATTTGTTGGCCAAAGGGATCGAGATTCAGAATGCCCTCGCATTGTATTCCACGACGATCAAGGCAGGCCGCGTCATGCCTGGAGAGGTCTACCCACAAACATTGGCTGATCTCACGAGATTACCTAAACCCTTCTTGCGCAAGGTCTATCTTGACCCAATCGGGCATGGAGAATGGGAATATGTTCGAGGGCCGACAGGTGGCATCATGGGGGTCCGGAGCAAGAGCCGCGAAAGGCCATTTCGACAGAAAAATTTCCCCCTTGCAGTCCGGCATTTCGAGGGACGCGCCACCTATCGTGATTGGGTCTTCCAACATCCCAGTCCCTCATCGGCTCCGATCGTGCCACAAGGGACTGTGCCCAGTTCCGGGGTGCCACCGACGCCGGGATCGCCGATCCCTCCTGGTGAAAGCGCTCCAGTTACCCAGCCAACTCAGGGGCTGCCTTGACCGCGCTGAAACTCCCGCTGTATCCTGTCCCAACGTCATGAGGTAAGAGTTTGTATGCTATCTGACCGAAGTAACCAGGCGGAAACGTCAGTCGAACCCATTGAATCGGCGGGCGTGGAAGTGGTTGCTCCCATACCGATTCCAGAATATGTTGCCGAATTGGTTACGCGAGCCAAAGGGGCCGCAGGCCGACTGGCTACACTTTCGACTGTCGTGAAGAACCGAGCCCTTCTCGCGATGGCCGAGGCGCTGGAAGAGCGGAAGGATGCGCTGCTGGCCGCGAACGAACTGGATCTGGAAGCCTTCGGGACTGCGCCGGAGAAGAAGGCGATGGCAGACCGGCTGCGTCTCACAGCCAAAAGGATCGCCGAGATGGCGGGAGGACTGCGCGAGGTGGCTGCGCTCCCCGATCCACTTGGAGAGATGCCGAAAATGTGGACCAGGCCGAACGGAATGCAGGTAGGGCGCGTGCGGGTTCCGATCGGCGTCATTGGCATTGTGTATGAATCACGCCCGAACGTCACGGCGGATTCCGCTGCCCTCTGCTTGAAATCCGGGAATGCCTGCGTGCTTCGTGGAGGAAGCGAGGCGATCCATTCGAATACCGCGATTGCGACGGTCCTGTCGGAGGCGGCGGAGAAAGCCGGTGTCCCGGCCGGGGCAATCAGTTTTGTCGCCCGGCCCGACCGTGAACTGGTTCCTCTTTTGCTGAAGCAAGATCGCTATATCGATCTGATTATCCCGCGCGGCGGCGAATCGCTGATGCGTGTCGTCACCGAGCATGCCACGATCCCCGTCATCAGACACGACGCCGGCGTCTGTCACATCTATGTCGATGCCGACGCCGACCCCACCATGGCGGAGCGGATCTGCTTCAACGCCAAGGTGCAGCGGCCGTCGACCTGTAATGCGATGGAGACGCTGCTCGTGCATCAAGGCATTGCGCGGCATTGGCTCGCCCCATTCATCGATAAACTGGTAGCGGCCAATGTCGAGGTCCGCGGCTGCCAGAAAACCTGTCAGCTGTCATCCTCGGCCAAGCCCGCGAGCGATGAGGATTTTGGAAAAGAATTCCTCGATCTCACCGTAGCGGTGAAAGTCGTCAAGCACGTCGATGAGGCGATGGAGCATATTGCCAAGTATGGATCACGCCACACGGAAGCCATCGTGACCTCCGACTATCCAAAGGCCATGAGGTTTCTCCGTGAGGTTGATGCCGGCGCGGTATTGGTGAACGCCTCGACCAGGTTGAACGATGGCTATCAGTTCGGACTTGGAGCAGAAATCGGAATCAGCACGTCCCGCATCCATGCCCGAGGCCCAATGGGGCTGGAAGAACTGACCTGTTTCAAGTTTATCGTTATGGGGAGCGGGCAAGTCCGCGAGTAATCAGGCTGCTGAAACAGGCCCCCAACTTCGTGCTCAGTTGTTCGAACCCCTCAACGTACCGATTTAAGGATACTTGAGGCAAAGTGACTATCCGCTCGCATTTGATCGAAGCGAGCGGTTCAAGCGAAGCTTGGTATGTACCTCCTTGGGGTTCTCTCTCCATGCGGCCTCGTTGGCTGACCTGTTTGAGCAGCCTGCAGCATCATTGAGATCATTTCTTGTGAATCCCTCAGCGCTTGCCAACCCCGGTAACATCAGCTTCTCCAGGAATCATGTATTTGCTCGCGATCTTGCTGCAGCTGGAGGCCGTTGCGTCGAACAGTCAACAGGGCATCTCGTCTTCTATCGCGCGGACGGTCGCCGGTTTCTTGCGACCGATCCAGCAGGAAACCCGTTGCATGAATGTGAGTGGGGGACTGATGAAACAGGCAATGTGGCTCTCCTCCGTGCGCGGATACGATTGGATTGGGGGCAATGGGTCGGGTTGAAGCCGGCTGGTTTAGTGAATGAAACCAGCCTCAATCTCGCCAGGAAACCTGGTTGGCAACGGCTTCAGGCCGACGATTTACGGACGATAGCCGCGCAGGCGCTCCGGGTTTCGATCGAGGAAGTGCGATGGTTCTATCGGGATGAGGATTTCCTGATCGAGCCGACCGGCAACGCGACGATCCGCCAGAGGAAAGACGCGTTCTATGTGTTGGAGGACGGAGACTTCGAACGGGCCCGCTTCATGTCCTGCATGGGGGCGATGCATTGGCCCGCTATCGATTTCCTGCCGGTCGTCGAACTCTTTCAGTCGCTATTACCGGGAACGGGGTCTGCGGTCTTTGAATTGATTCGCGGGCTCTACGACGATCAGAATGAGGGAAAACCGACTCCGCAACCCTTGCGATACCGAGGTATTCCCACTTATCCGTCGGAAGCCGCCTTCCGTTTGTTCAGTAGTTTCTTTACCCCGCAGGCGCCTGATGGAAATGATCCCTTCACGCTCTTCATGAATCCTGAACGATCCAATTCCGTGATCTGGCTGCCGGCTGTAACGCCGCCGATTCGATATGTCGATCAACGCTCGGAGGCTTGTCTGACCTTCCAAGGCGGCTTGTTACGCAAGGTGACGGTGGCATCAGATTCCTCGGGATTGTCCTATATGAGCTTGAAAGGTCGGCGCTTTGCCCCGTGCGATCGACGTGCAGAGATTGTCGGAGCGCATGTCATCCTGAAGGATCGCGATCGTGAGACGACGTTGGCTGTGACCCTTCCGCAAGGAAGTCGGGAAGAGTCGAGTGAGCCAGTGGCCATGAGTCCAGTCGACTGGCGGTCAGTCTTTGTCCAGGGGGTTCCGCCCATCCCTCCTGCCGACGCCTACGGAGCGACGTTGCTCTATCCAGAAGACGAATCTGAAATCGGTGAATGCTCGGCGCAGCCGTTCGTAGCCGATTACATACAAGATATTGGCGAGCAGGATCGAGAAATCGGCACGGTCCTTTCGCAAGCCCAGCGTGTGCTCATCGAGAATGGCGATGCCGTGGTGGCGAGCTGCATCACGTTCGATCGGCTGAGAGACTATACCGTGCTGGTACGGCATCCAGCCTTTGCACAAAAACAGGCACAACGACTCTGGAGCATCTGTGCCGAGATGCAGAGGTGGGATTGGTTCTCGCGCATCCGATTCGTTTCGGACGGAGGGCTGTCCGAACGGGAAGCTCCTCACTCCTATGACGTGGTTTATCACTGGGTGCCCTATGACAGCGGAGACCGACCGGCGAGCCTGGCCGAACGCATGAAGGGGATCAGTCTGATGCTTCGGGGAGGAGGCACTGCGTTCGTCATCGGCCCAGCCCAGCTTGGTCTGTTTGGTGCATCCTACGGACTCCGTATCTGCTGGGAAGAACCGGTCGAACAGCTTCCCACATTTCGGATGCATCGCACCATCCTGCCGAGAGCAAGGCTCAAGGCTGGTCTGACATTGTTCCCGGCCTCAGTAAGATGCGGGAACCTTTAATGCTCATCCTGCGAGGTGAGCAAGGAGTGCGCATGGGCTACAATCGGGCTCGTGTCTATCGATACACCGCAACCTTCTCGTCGGATCTCGGCGGGAGGGTTTTTTTATGCCCGCTACTAGAAGCCGTGAAAGGTGAAATGTGAGACGTGAGACGAATGGATGTCATGCAGTGAGAGTGAGGCAATGATGCCAAGTAGTGAACGACAAATCGAGCGGCTGGTCATGGATGCGGGAGACATCGCGCGGGCGGTCACCCGCATCGCCCATGAAATTCTCGAACGCAACAAGGGCGTAAAAGATTTGGCGCTGGTGGGGATTCGCACCGGGGGAGTGCATCTGGCCCATCGATTGGTGAGGCGGATACAAGAGATTGAAACGGCGCAGGTGCCGATCGGCGAGTTGGACATTACGCTCTATCGGGACGACCTCTCCTTGCGGAAAGAACAGCCGATTCTCCGCAAGACGTCGGTCCCGTTCGATATTTCCGACAAGATCATTGTCTTGGTCGATGACGTGCTGTTTACGGGGCGGACCATTCGCGCGGCGATGGATGGGTTGATCGATCTGGGACGACCGGAAGAAATCCAATTAGCTGTTTTGGTCGACCGAGGTCATCGTCAGTTGCCGATCAAGGCGACGTTTATCGGGAAAAATATTCCGACGTCACGGGAAGAAAAGATCCAGGTGCTGTTGGAAGAAGAAGGCGAAGATGATCGGGTGGTGATCTCCAAGAGTTAAGGTGGAGGGAACGATGAGTCTCAAACGCAAAGACCTCTTAAGCCTCGCCCCTCTGTCGGTGGATGAGATCCGGTTGATCCTGGAAACGGCCGATTCGTTCAAGGAAGTCACGGGCCGCGAGATCAAGAAAGTGCCGGCTCTGCGAGGCAAGACAGTCGTCAATCTCTTCTTTGAGCCCAGCACGAGAACACGCACCTCGTTCGAACTAGCGGCGAAACGGCTGAGCGCAGATGTGATCAACTTTTCGCCGTCGTCGAGCAGCGTGGTCAAGGGCGAAACGTTGCTCGATACCGCGCGCAATATCGAGGCGATGCAGGCGGATATTATCGTCTTGCGGCATCCCTCTGCTGGTGCAGCAGAGTCCCTTGCCCGGGGCGTGAAGTCTTCCGTGATCAATGCCGGAGATGGGTGGCATGAGCATCCGACGCAAGCTCTCTTGGATCTGTATACGATTCGCGAGCGTGGGTTGCCGTTCGAGGGGCTGCGGGTCGCGATCGTCGGAGATGTGGCGCATAGCCGTGTGGCGCGTTCGAACATCCACGCGCTCGTGAAGTTGGGGGCGGACGTTCGGGTGGTAGGGCCGCCGACGATGATGCCCTGTGGCATAGAGAAGCTGGGAGTGCGCGTCTATTACAATCTTGACGAGGCGCTGCGCGGCGTGCAGGTCATCATGATGTTGCGATTGCAGCTTGAACGGCAGGGGATTGCGCTGTTTCCGACCATTCGCGAATATGCGCGGTTGTACGGATTGACGACCGAGCGGGTCGAGTTGGCCGATCCTGGGGCGATTGTGATGCATCCAGGTCCGATCAATCGCGGGGTCGAGATCGCTCCGGAGGTGGCCGATAGTTTGTCGTCGGTGATTCTAGAACAGGTTGCGAACGGTGTCGCGGTTCGCATGGGGATTCTCTATCTCATGTCAGGAGCAAACTGAATCGTGGCTATTCACATTACGGGCGGGCACGTGATCGATCCGGGACGGTTCAATGGCGTGGCCGATGTGCTTATTGATGAGGGCCGAGTCGTCGCGGTGGGGCCTCACCTCAAGATTCCCGTGGAAGCCACGAAAATCGATGCCAGGGGACGATTGGTTCTTCCCGGCTTTGTCGATCTCCACGTTCATTTTCGGGAGCAGGGCTTTGAATACAAAGAGTCGATCCAGAGTGGAGCGGCGGCGGCGGTGGCCGGCGGCTTCACCTCGGTCTGTTGTATGCCCAATACGAATCCCGTCAATGACAACCAAGCGATTACGGAATTCATGCTCGATCGTGCAAGGGCGGCTGGGCTGGCGAATGTGTTTCCAATCGGCGCGATTACGAAAGGTTCGGAAGGGAAGGAACTGGCGGAGATCGGCGACTTGCGGCGTGCCGGCTGTGTCGCGATCTCGGATGACGGGAAGCCGGTGATGAACAGTTTGGTCATGCGGCGTGCGATGGAGTATGCCTTGGCCTTCGATGTGCCGGTGGTCGATCATTGCGAAGATCTGCATCTCGCCGAGGGGGGCTGTATGAACGAAGGGGCCATCTCGACCGAGTTGGGACTCCCCGGAATGCCGGCGGCGGCGGAAGATGTGATGGTGGCGCGCAATGTCGCCTTGGCGGAACTGACTGGGGCTCGGTTGCACCTGGCCCATATCAGTACCGAGGGATCGGTTCGGATGGTGCGGGAGGCCAAATCACGAGGACTCAAAGTTACAGCCGAAGCCTGCCCCCATCACTTTACCATCACGGAAGAAACCGTCCGAGGCTATAATACCTATGCCAAAATGAATCCTCCGCTTCGGACATGGAAGGATGTGCAAGCGATCAAGGAAGGTCTTCGCGACGGCACGATCGATGTCATTGCGACGGATCATGCTCCGCATGCTTCCCAGGAAAAACAACTGGGATTTACCGAAGCGCCGTTCGGAATCGTCGGACTGGAGACGGCGCTGCCATTAACCCTCGCGTTGGTCGACGAAGGGGTCTTGTCGTTGGAGTCGGCAGTTGACAAGTTGAGCACGGCTCCAGCGAAGGCGTTTGGATTGGCCAAAGGCACACTGGCGGTCGGGGCCGATGCCGATGTGGCGATCGTCGACCAGCAGGAACAGTGGGAGGTCGATCCGGCCAAGTTTCGCTCCAAGAGCCGGAATACCCCATTTGCCGGTTGGAAGGTGAAGGGCCGGGTCACGATGACGATCGTGGGTGGCCGGGTCGTATTCGAGACCGGTCGGGCAGAGTCATAGCGCTGTGCTACGTATGGCCCGTTGGGGGATGGTCGGTTGCCTCACCCTTGAATGGCTGGCGCTGGGAATTTGGGTCGGCGGCGGACTGGTGCTCATCGGAGCGGTCATTCCGGCGGTCTTTAATACGTTTGGCGGGCAGGACTCAGGTGGATTGTTTCTGACGAAGGCGTTTGAGGGCTATCATCGCTTCATGATCGGCGCGCTGGTGATCATGGGTGCTGCATTGTGGTATCGCTGGTGGAGTGGAAATCCGGTTGTCGGCGTCGGTCGGAGCGAGATGATGGCGTTGGCCGGGATGGTGGTGATCACGGGAATCATTATTGTGTGGCTGCATCCCTCTGCTGCGGCGCTTCAAGCTCAAGCCTTCGCGGCGCAAGAGGAGGCGTCGAAGAAGGCGGCCTTCGAAGCACTGTTTCGTATGCTGAAGCCGATTCGCTGGATCTACATGGTTGACCTTGTACTCGGCATTCTCTTGGTCGGCATCAAGGCGAAACGGTCTCTTTACCGGGACGGAGCGCTCACGTGAAAACAGCATTGTTGGCATTGGCAGACGGCACGATTTTCGAAGGCCGTGCCCTCGGATACGAAGGGGAGACGGTGGGAGAAGTTGTGTTTAACACGGCCATGACCGGCTACCAGGAAGTCTTGACCGATCCTTCGTATAAGGGGCAGATCATCACGATGACCTCTCCCCAAATCGGAAACTATGGGATGACACCGGAGGATGCCGAGTCACGGCAGGTTTGGGCTGAGGGATTCATCGTGAAAGAGGCAAGCCGGCTCACCAGTAACTGGCGCAGCCGACAGCAATTACAAGATTATATGGATGAGGCGAAAATCGTCGGCATCGAAGGCTTGGATACGAGGGCTCTGACCCGCCATTTGCGAGAACATGGTTCACAGCAGGGCCTCATTACCCATGTCGACAGAGATCCCCGCCGGGCCGTCGAGAAGGCGCAGGCAGCTCCGAGCATCGTTGGGCGCGATCTGGCGGCAGCCGTGACTTGTGGGAAGTCCTATCGGTGGACTGAAGGGTCAGGCGAGTGGGCACCCTCGCTCGGCAACAAGCCATGGGCCGGCGCCACTAGGCGGTGGCATGTCGTCGCCTACGATTTCGGCGTGAAATTGAATATACTTCGTCGACTGGTCGATGTGGGGTGCGATGTGACCGTCGTTCCGGCTTCGGCCACCGCGGCGCAGGTTGAAGCCCTCAAGCCCGATGGGATCTTTCTGTCGAACGGTCCGGGCGATCCGGAGGGAGTGCCTTACGCAATCGAGGCGGTGCGGCAATTGATCGGACGCCATCCGGTCTTCGGCATTTGCTTAGGGCATCAGATTCTCGGTCTCGCGCTGGGGCTCAACACCTATAAGCTGAAGTTCGGCCATCATGGGGCGAATCATCCGGTCATGGACCTCCGTACAAGACGAGTCGAGATCACATCGCAAAACCACAATTTCGCGGTAGCGGTGGCCAACCCGATCAGTGCGATGCCGGAACGACCGCCAGTGGTGGACACCTCGTTCGGTCAAGTTCTGGTCACACATCTGAGCCTCAACGATCACTCGATTGAAGGATTGGCCTGTATCGATCGCCCGGTGTTTTCGGTACAGTATCACCCAGAGGCGTCTCCCGGACCCCATGACTCCGCCTACTTATTCACTACGTTTACTCAGTTGATGGAGAAACAGCATGCTTAAAGTGTACCCAATGCTTGGTCGGTTCTGCCTTCTCGCAGCCGTCGGTCTGCTATCCGGTTGCATCACGGTCAATCTCATTGAGCCATCGGGGCCAGTGAAAGAAGTGCAGCTCAGCGGCACGGGCGCTGGAAAAATTCTGCTGCTCGATCTGTCAGGGGTCATCAGCTCACAAGATAAAGAGGGCCTCGTTCCGCATCCCAATATGTTGGCGACGTTCAAGGAAGAACTGACAAGGGCCTCGAAAGACGACAAGATCAAGGCCGTGGTTGTCCGCATCAACAGTCCTGGCGGAACCGTGACCGCTTCGGACATCCTGTATCACGAGTTGCGGGAATTCAAAACCAAGAGGAAGATTCCTGTGATTGCTTCGATGATGGACGTGGCAGCGTCAGGGGGCTACTACCTCGCCATGGCGGCGGACAGCGTTTTGGTCCATCCCTCGACGGTGACCGGCAGTATCGGCGTGATCATGTTGACCGTCAACGCCCGGGGATTGCTCGAAAAAGTGGGTGTCGAGGCCAACGCGATTACGTCCGGTCCCCGTAAGGATATGGGCTCACCCTTTCGTGTCATGACAGCTGAGGAGCGGGGGATCTTTCAAAGCGTGATCGACTCGTTCTATCAGCGGTTCCTAACGGTCGTGCAGGAGGGGCGCCCCAATCTGTCGGCTGAACAAATCAAGAAACTGGCCGATGGACGGATCTATTCCGGAGATCAGGCCAAGGCGGCAGGCTTGATCGACGAGATCGGGTATCTCGATGACGCGGTCGAAATGGCCAAAAAGAAAGCTGGCCTCACGGAAGCGCGGGTCGTGACCTATGGGAGGCGGGGAGAGTATCAGAATAATATCTACTCGCGCCTGTTCGGGACGAGTTCAGGCATCACCGGGTTGGCCAATTTGGATTTGCTGTCGATGGTGCGGGGTGGAACGCCGCAGTTCATGTACCTCTGGATGCCGTAATCTGGGAATTGACGATTGCACCGTTCAATCATTGCCTTGATGAGAGAAGTCTCCAATGGTTCAGCCTTCACATGACATGATGCGTCAATTCTTCAACGCGCCGATCGGACGCCGAGCGATGTTGGCTCTGGGGGCTCAGGGGGCGATGGGCCTTTGTACGGCCCTTGGGGTTGGGACGGCCCTGAGTCTATTCGGCAGCTTGACCGGTTGTTATCGGGCGCCGGGTACGGCTCGCGACCAGGTGATCTTTTTTTCCGAAGAGAAGGAGCTGGAATTTGGAGTGAGCGCATTCCGTCAGGTCTTACGGGATGCACCGCTCAGCGATAACGTGGAAGTGAATGAGTTGGTGCACCGTGTGGGACGAAACATCGCTGAAGCGGCGAACAAGCCGGAGTATCAGTGGGAGTTCGCGGTCATTCAAGACGATAAGATGGTCAATGCCTTTGCGCTGCCAGGTGGGAAGGTCGCCATCTTCACCGGGATTCTCATACATACGAAAGACGATGCTGGATTGGCGACGGTGATGGGCCATGAGGTCGCACATGCATTGCAACGTCACGGGGTGGAGCGGATGAGCCGGAGTATCTTGGACCAGATTGCGCAATTGGGCGCATTGGGTGCGGCGGCAACCGGACGCGTCAACCCCGGTGCAATTCAGGGCTTGCTGGGCGCCTACGGGGTTAATGTGTCGTTGCCCTTCAATCGGAAACAAGAATCGGAAGCCGACTACATCGGACTTCGATTAATGGCGCAGGCCGGGTACGATCCGCGTGAAGCCGTGCCGTTTTGGGAACGCATGAGCGGCTGCCCGAGGCAGATGATCGACAAGCTCTGTTTTCGTTCGCAGCAGGCGGTACCGGAGTTTCTTTCCACCCATCCCTCCGATGTGACACGTATCAATCAGATTGAAGCCTGGTTGCCCGAGGCGCTCCAGCATTACCATGGGCCCGGGGGAGGGGCAGTGCCCCCGCTACCGGTGCCATACAAGCCGACGATCGGGCCGATGCCTGAAGCTAGCTGACCCTGAAACGAGGTCTCCGTGCCACGGCGAATAGATATCAAGTCCATATTACTGATCGGGTCCGGTCCTATCGTGATCGGTCAGGCCTGTGAGTTCGACTATTCCGGCACGCAGGCCTGCAAAGCGCTGAAAGAAGAAGGCTACCGGGTCATCCTCATCAACAGCAACCCTGCGACGATCATGACCGATCCTGAGTTGGCGGATCGGACCTATGTGGAGCCCATCACGGTCGAGGTTGTGGGGAAAGTGATCGAGCGCGAACGGCCCGACGCCCTGCTCCCGACGATGGGAGGACAGACCGCGTTAAACACGACGATGGGATTGGTCAAGCGTGGAACCCTCGAAAAGTATGG
Source organism: Nitrospirota bacterium (assembly GCA_016200355.1). Taxonomy (GTDB): domain Bacteria; phylum Nitrospirota; class Nitrospiria; order Nitrospirales; family Nitrospiraceae; genus Palsa-1315. The sequence continues at coordinate 1,307 of JACQEY010000097.1, read as the reverse complement.
GGTCACGTTGATCGGCGCGTCTGCCGAGGCGATTCATAAGGCCGAGGATCGCGAAGCGTTCAAGCATGCGATGCAGCGGATTGGGTTGCGAGTGCCGGCCAGCGGCACGGCGCATACTCGTGAAGAAGCCATCAAGATTCTTGAACAGGTCGGATTTCCGGCGATCATTCGGCCATCGTTCACCATGGGCGGGACCGGTGGGAATATTGCGTACAACCGGGAAGAGTTCGAGAAGCTGATCGATTGGGCGTTGGCCATGAGTCCGGTCAGCCAAGTACTGATTGAGGAATCTCTGATCGGGTGGAAAGAATACGAACTGGAAGTAATGCGGGACCTCAAAGACAATGTCGTCATTGTCTGTCCGATCGAAAATCTGGACCCGATGGGGGTGCACACCGGCGACAGCATCACGGTCGCGCCGGCGATGACTCTCTCGGACAAAGAGTATCAGCGCATGCGGGATGCCGCGGTTCTGATTATGCGCGAGATCGGCGTCGATACCGGCGGATCGAACGTCCAATTCGGTCTTGATCCTAAAAACGGCGACATGGTGGTCATTGAAATGAATCCGCGGGTGTCGAGGAGTTCCGCGCTCGCGTCGAAAGCGACGGGGTTTCCCATCGCCAAGATTGCCGCAAAGCTTGCCGTGGGCTACACGTTGGATGAAATCACCAACGACATTACCGGAGTGACGAAAGCCTCATTCGAACCCACGATCGATTATGTGGTGGTGAAGATCCCTCGTTTTGCCTTCCAGAAGTTTCGAGGGGCCGATCCCACCCTCACGACGCAGATGAAATCGGTGGGCGAAGTGATGGCGATCGGACGCACCTTTAAAGAGTCCTTGCAGAAGGCGATTCGTTCGCTGGAGTTGAACATGAACGGGCTTTCTTCGCGGGAGGGATTGGATCGCGGCATCCCCGAGGGGTTCGATCGGCAACCACCGCTGGAGCGGGTACGCCAACATCTGCGGACCCCGATTGCTGAGCGACTGTGGCATGTGGCGGATGGTATGCGCCTGGGTCTGTCCAATGACGATCTGTTTGCCCTTACGAAGATCGACCCCTGGTTTCTGGAGCAGATCCGGGAGCTGATGCAATTTGAAGTGTTACTAGCCGGCCAGGCGGGGAAGAAACCGGCTGTACTTGAGGAGTCGATTCTGTGGGAGGCCAAGGAACTTGGTTTTTCAGATGATCGTATCGCACAGCTCATCGGCGTGACCTCAGCCTCGGTCAGGAAGCAGCGAACCCGTGATGGCCAGGGCCGAAGAGGGGTGACCTATAAACGAGTCGACACCTGCGCCGCAG
>JACQEY010000022.1 GCA_016200355.1 Nitrospirota bacterium | reverse complement strand
CCCAGGGCCTGTTGCAATTCCTTTTCGGTGTAGGCTCGCACAATGAAGGGTTTGTTTATGGATTGGCAGAATCGCTGAATGGTGTAGGCCGCGCCGGTGCAAAGGACCTTAGTATCCGGTTTGATGGCGAGAAACTGGGGGAGTGAGAGATAACGCTCCTGAAAGCCGAGCCAGCGTACGGCCTGCCGTAAGTGGCTGTACTGCACTTCGTACTCGGTATGGCCCGGCAGCTTGACCGGCGCCGGCCAGCCTTCCTCAATCCCGAATTCAGAGAGAAAGGCTCTACCGCCTGGTTTCAACACTCGCCACAGTTCCGCCACGAATCGAAAGGGGCCGAGGTTGAAGATGACGTCTTCGGGCAGGTCCGTGCCCAGCGGTAGTCGCACGTGTCTGATCCAATCCAACGCTTCCTGATGCTGCGGTCTGTCGCCTGTTCCTTCGAGGAGTTCTTTCCTGGTCAACTTCACCGGCGTCATATCGGCCATGTTCTCGTTGTCGATGACGAGGTCGATGGACTGATCTTTGAAAGGCAGCCATTCGCCGTTGGCGCGTGTGCCAATGCCGCTCCAGCCTCCGGCCTTGGCGCGGCTCACTTGCAGGTTGAGGAAGGGTTGTGTGATATCGAGAGAAATGTACCGAATGGTTTGCTTCTCAAACGGCAAGAGTTCCTTGCCCAACTCACGAGCGAGGTATCCAAGCCCGCCACCCACTTCCACGATGACGCGAGGTTTGGGCGTGAACCAGCCCAGCTTCCGTAATTGTCGCATGAGCAGCCGGCCATAGGTCAGGCCGTTGAGCGCGTCGTTCGGCTCCCGGAAGAGATGCGAAACGGTGGTTTCGATCAGGTCGAAGTGGCCGTCGTTTTCCCCGCTGTCGGTCAACTCGTGGTGATGAAAGTCTTCAAGATGCTCCTCTCCCTCGAATCCTTCCTGCCCCGACCAGCCTTCCCTGACTTGTTGGAGGAGGAGATCCCACTTGGCCTTGTGGCGATGGCCGCCGGGAGGGGCAATGCCGTAGTAACAGAGGGAGTAGGTGGGGAGAGACCAATGTTCCAAATGCCATTGTCCCGGCTGTCCGTCCGGCCCACAGATCTTCTTCCCATATTTTTCCACCAGTGCCCCGACTGTCGTGTGGCCGTTCATCGCCTGTAACATCTCCAGGCCGGTGCGATTCAGGTGCACGATCGGCAGGTTGTCATCGAGGGGGGCGAACCACCATTCGTCTTGGTTGTGCTGGTAGACGACAAGATCTGGGATGTGCCAGGCCAGAAGATTAAGCGTCTCTCCGGTGAGGCTGAGCGGTTGGTGAACGGCGACAGCTGGTTTCATAATCGGTGCCCTGTTTAAACGCCGCAGCCTACACGGCGGGCTGGGATTCTCGCAAGGTCTCAAGAAGTGTGAAGCGGTATTTTGGTCTGTCTCGTGTCGCCCGGTCTATCTCGTCTGTCTGGTGCCAGGCGAGATAGACGAAATAGACCAAAGAGACCAGATAGACGAACGACTGGTTCTAGCAGGCCGCAGGGAGCTCGGCGACCGAAGCGTACCCTTGAGGTACGTTGTAGGGGGACGGGCGACTGAGAACGCCGCTGGCGGACTTTTTCAGCATCCTGCTAGAGCTGGGAGGGGAACGAAGCCACATCGGTGACGGTAATGATTCCGTGCATGATGGGATGGATGCGGCAGAGGTATGGATAGCGACCGGGAGCTAACCCTGGAAGTGTAAAGCTGTCGTTTGGCCGGACAATTCCGGAATCGAAGGCGCAAGCGTTCCCATCTTCTAAACAGCCCATGTGGGTGATCGTGTGTTCGGTGGCTGTGGGGTTGTCCCATCTGATGGGGGCTCCGCTGAATACGGTGGCTGACTTCGGGACGAAATAGGGTGACCCGCTATCGATAATGATGGCGGTGTACGGCGGCGTGGCGGTAGTTGGCCAGGCCGTGAAGAATCCCAGCGATAAGACGGTGATGATCATCCATGTTTTCATAGCTGTTCCTGTACGGCGGTTGTATTTTACCATGTGGGGCAAGGGAAGAGGTAGTGTCAACCCGGCAAGATTCTTGGCCTACCTCTTGACGTTGTGGCGTGTTTGTAGGATTCTTCCATCCGTTGGAAGCCAACTCAGGGTGTCGATGTGGCAGACCGACGAGCGCCGTACTCGTTGTCCCTCCGGCTGCTGGCCTCTGTTGGGCACATGATCATGGGCCTGACAGGGTAACAAGAGAATTTTTTTGCATCCTGTGCGAAGGTACAGAGGTGTCAGTTGCAAGATTGTATAAGTTATGCTAGATGGAGACCACGTCAGACATCCAATGGATGAGGGAGGAGAATATCAATGGCGAAGAACAAGAAGAAGCCGGCAAAGAAGACACCTGCGAAGGCGAAGGCTAAAGCCAAAGCAAAGCCTGCAGTGAAGAAAGCAGCCAAGAAGACTACCAGGAAAGTAGCCAAGAGACCGGCTATAAAGAAGACGGCCAAGAAGACTACCAAAAAGACTGCCAAGAAGCCCACGGTAGCGGCATCCAGGGCGGCTCAAAAGAAACCAGCGGCCCCGGCTCTCGACAAGAAATCCGTGAAGTCGTTCGTGGATGAGGAGCCCAAGAAGTCCGTGCCATCGCAGCTGATGGGTTCGCAGGCGCTGAAAGGTCCCGACCTTGACGAGGAGCTGGGCGAGGACGATGTGGACATCGGCATTGAGGGCGACGAAGATGTGGAAGAGGAACTCACGCTGGATGGGGAAGATGAAGACGCCGATCTTCCTGAAAAACCAGAAGGCCTGCTAGACGACGCAGACGAGTACCACACGCACTGATATTCGCATGGAATGCCTATTCTGGATGGCTCGGTCGAGTCGCCCAAATGGATCGCTGTGAGTTGTTTCTTGTAACATGGCATCCATTCCACGTGTGTATTCTCCTCCCGCCGAATACGCTGCGACGAATTTCCAATGAATCATTTTTTGTTCGTGGCCGGAGCCTTGCGCGAACGTACCTCGGACTTTGGGGACTCTGCACCGGGCTGATCAGGACGAATCTGCAAGCCTATCTCGATACGGAGTCCCGTGGCCTTGTGTATGTGCTGAAGTCCGGGCTCTGTGCCGAGTTTCAGATCGTGCCGCCTGTGTTGGACTTTTCCGCGTTGGATGCGTTCCTCAGCGACGAACTAAGAACTGAAGCTAGATTTGGCTTTGTGCGAATCGACGGGGTGCGTCAGTTGGCCTGCTCGTCTGCTGCGAGTCAGGCGTTGTTGCTCACTGTGTTGCAGATTGCCGATCAGGCCGAACTCACTCGACGATTGAAACTGGGCATGCATCGATTGACGCAAGCAGAGTATGACGCGATCATGCAGGGAGCCATGGGAGAGGCGAAGTAGCAGGATGCTCAAAAAGGCCGTTCTCATCGTGTGTGGTTTGTCTGGTTCATCTGGTCTATCTGGTTAGTCTGGTTCAACCAAACAAACGAGACAGACCAAACAAACCAAATGAACCATCTCGCTAGATTCGTTGGCCTGTCATGAGCAAGTACGCCTCATCGATTGTATCGACTTCCTTCACCGTCATATTGAGCTGAAATCCCAATTCGATTAGGTTCCACTGTGGGTCTAGCATTTGCCCGCGTGGAACCAACACAGTGCGATAGCCTTCTCGTGCGGCAGCCCGAATCTTATCCGGGATGCTGCCCACCGGGCCAATCTGCCCGCCTGGTTCAATGGTTCCGGTCAGGGCGATGCCCCGCTGAATGTGCTCTCCCTTGAACATGGCGATGAATCCCACGGCCATGGCTGCGCCGGCGCTTGGCCCGTCGCTGCCCGTGGGTCGATAGGCCACACCTTGTACAGAGACGGTTCCGCTATGCTGGACCGAAGGTGTGCGTTCGACTGCATAGGCAAAAGCTTTGGCCATGGACCCCAAATTGTCGTCACCTAGTCGAACGCCAGCGAGGAGCCATTGTAGTTGAATGGGATTCGGTTCCGGTTTCTTATCCCACCATATCATCAGGATTTCAAATACACCCAGATTGTTCTGGCGAATGGCCGCCAGGACCGGGAGTTCGACGGCACTGTCCGCTGAGACTGAGATAGGGATTCCACAAAGGAAGGAAGCAATCAATGTGTAGGTAACAGCAAGACGGCGTGGCATTGTGGATCTTCTAAGCAGGATGGTTGTTCTGGTTTGTTTGGTTTATTTGGTTGAACCAGACTAACAAAGTGTAGCAAATCCAGGTGGGCAGTAAAGCGAGTGAGCGGTTCTTGTCAACCCAGTTTAGAAATGTCCTCTTTCTCCCAAAGTAGAAATGTCCGCGTTACGTCATCGGGGTCGCCGCCGTTGTTTGATGGTCGGGCAAGATGCGGCGATG
>JACQEY010000096.1 GCA_016200355.1 Nitrospirota bacterium | reverse complement strand
TCATCGATCCCCCACCGATCTAAGGGCCAATCCAACCCCCACGGCAGCCAGCGGAGCCAATTCGGCTAACGTATTCTGATCGAAATCGGTCCCTGAAGTATCGATCTCACCGAACGGATTAGCCACCTCGACGACAGTCTGCATTCGGTCTTTCAATTGCGTATCCAGGCCCTTGATCTGAGCGCCCCCCCCGCACAAGAGAACCTGCTGAACGTCCGCATCCGACATGGTTGACTTGAAATAATCGATGGTCCGTGCAATTTCCGACGCAACCTCGGCATTGACACTGTCGATGACCGTGGTCACCGCAGCCTGATTGCTCCCTGCCGAACGCGCGCCCTTTTTCGCTTCCTCCGCCTCTTCGTAAGACATGCCCACTTCCCGTTGAATGGCTTCCGTATAGCGATTCCCCCCGATGGGAATATCACGTGTGAACAGCGAGATGCCGCCTCGAACAATATTGATATTCATGACACTGGCACCAATATTGATGAGCGCGGTCGTATCCCCCTGCGAAACAGGGTAGTTGATCGCATGCATGTTTTCGATCGCAAAGGCGTCCACATCCATGACGATCGGAAGCAACCCCGCCCCCTTGACGAGTTCAGTCAACTCATTAATCTTGTCTTTTTTGGCCGCGACCAGAATGATCGACATCTCTCCCTGGGCATCGCCCGCGGCCTCGGAAGAGGGCAACACACTGAAGTCGATGTTCACCTCATTAATGTCGAAGGGAATATACTGCTCTGCAGCCAACCTCACCTGCCCCTCCAACTCCTCCTCAGGCATCGGCGGCAGGCTGATCTTTTTAATGATAACCGCATGGCCAGAAATCGACACGGCGACTTGCCTCACCTTGATGTTCGTTTCCTCAAACAATTCCTTAATAGCTGATACCACCCGCCCCTCATCCATCACCGTACCATCGACGATAACTTCCGGCTCAAGTGGTTTGAAACCAAATTTCTGGAGAATGTAACGCCCTCGGCTCTCCTTCAACTGGACAAGCTTGATACCACTCGACCCGATATCCAACCCGATGAGCTGCCGCTTCGGGGTGAACATCGAGAACAGATCGGTTTCGGCGAGACTCTTGAATGAACTCAGCATATGTGCCTCTGACTGTACACGACTATCCGCGCAAGACAAATCTTTATGTAAATTTTGCACAGACTGTTAATCATGACCACACCATCCGCAAACTCCACCCTCCCCAAAAAGAATGTGTGTCGAGAGCTTTGCAGCTATTCACGTGCGTCCTACCCTCCACTCCGCATTCCCCGTATAACGAGCCGTTTGGAGCTAAATCACGCCCGATACGCGTCTGAACTGGGGATTGGCTTCATGCACACGCTAAGTATAGTTCAGATGCTCTGCCTGTCAAGCAAATCGCTTTCCGTGCACAGGTATAGAGGCGGGAACGAGGACAAAGACGATGATGGCGGGAAGACCTGCCTAACGGCTCAGTGGGCTATTGCCTATTAAGATCGCGATGCGCGACGGTCACTTGATATCCAAGCACCGAAAAACTTTCTTGGAGTCGACCGGCAATCGCCACAGACCGATGACGTCCGCCGGTGCAGCCAATCCCGACATTCACATAGCTGCGGTGTTCTCGTTCGAAGAGAGGAATGAGAAATTTGAAGAGGCCTTCAAGCTGTCCAATAAACGCGACAGCGTCCGGATCGGCCAGTACATAAGTCCGCACACGCGGGTCTTCTCCGGTCAATGGTTTGAGGTCAGGAACGAAGAACGGGTTCCGCAAGAACCGGACATCGAACAGGAGATCGATGTCGTACGGTACGCCGAACTTGTAGCCGAATGTCACCAGCGAAATGGTCAATCGGCGAGGCGCGCCCTCTTGCCTAAACTGCCTGACCAATAACTCTCGCAACTCATGCACCGTCATATCGGAGGTATCAATAATACGGTCGGCGTGGCGCCGCAGATCAGCGAGACGCTCCTTTTCAAACCGTACCCCCTCCAGTACCGGAAGATGTGGCAGAAGTGGGTGAGGCCTCCGAGACTCCGAGAATCGGCGTACCAGCACCTCTTCACGAGCTTCAAAAAATATCAACTCAACCGCATGACCAAATGCCTTAACCCGCTCAAGAATCCCCACGAGATCGGAAAAAAACACCCGTTCTCTGACATCGATACCGAGCGCGACATTCTTAATCTCCCCCCCCTGCTGATGGCACAGCTCGACAAATGTCGGCAGAAGGGCCGGTGGCAGATTGTCGATGCAGAAATACCCGACATCTTCAAAGCACTTGAGTGCATGCGATTTCCCTGAGCCAGAAAGGCCGCTGATCACGACCAACTTGAGTGCAGCCATGCCTGCCTGTCCCTTATGGATCAATCAGGACCACTCGATCACGATCGAGACGCTGTAGAATCTGCAACTTTCCCGAAGACAGGGCAGTGAATACCACCAGCGAACCAGGGAGAGGGTCTAGTTGGCGCTTCGCGTCCTCCAAAGTCAGAACTGCCCGGGCTGGACGAACAACTTCAATTTCTTCCTCTTCCTTACGAGTAGCCTGTCGCAGAACCTTGCGAACTGATCTCTTTACCGGTTCTTTATGCTCGGCCAGGCGTTCCTTGTGTTTTCGTATCTGGGTGCCCAAGCGGTCCACGAGTTGGTCGATTGTCGCGTACATTTCCCGAGTCGAAGCTTTTGCCTGAATTCGTCGCCCTTGCATTGCACAGACGACCTCCGCGCTATGTTGAAGCTTGCTCACACCCAGAATCACTTCCAGGTGGGTCAGCTTCACTTCATACCGCACGAGCCGCTCAAACCGACTTTCAATATGGTGTCTGAGCGCGGACGTGATAACAAGGTGTCGTCCTGTAATTTTCATCAACATTCATCCTTTCACGCTGAATAGCCTCGGCCCCTCTGCCATTTGACTTTGCTTGTTGGTTCTGACCATCCGTAACACCAGGGGAGACACCAGATAAGAGGCGCGTATGCGCGCAGCTGGACAGGGAAGGTCTAAAAGAACCGCTTACGCTGAGTGGCGGATGGAATATGCTCTTCCGCCCGATACTTGGCCACCGTCCGTCGCGCGATCACAACCTGCTGCGTGAGCAGCCGCGCGGCGATCTCTTCATCTTTAAGGGGGTGGCTCGCATCTTCTTCCGCCACCATTTTCCGAATCATCTCCCTCACTGTCACAGACGACATCATGTCGGAGTGCTGGTCCACTCGCTGCAAACCAGCATTGAAAAAGAATTTTAGCTCCAGCATCCCTTGTGGACAATACATATACTTGTTCGCCGTCACACGACTGATTGTCGACTCGTGCATCCCAATATCCTCAGCCACCTGCTTGAGCACCAACGGTTTGAGATGCTGCACGCCCTTTTCAAAGAACTGCTCCTGAAACTTCACGATGCTCGCTACCACTTTGACAATCGTCTTATTCCGCTGCTCGATACTGCGAATGACCCATTGCGCCGCCCGCAGCTTTTCATCCAGATAGGCCTTCGTCTCCGCCGATCCGCTCTCTCCTGCCCCCATCAACTGTTTATAGTACGGGCTGATCCTCATACGAGGCAGTCCATCGTCGTTCAGCAGTACCACCCACTCCCCTTCATTCTTGACGACAAACACATCAGGGACAATGACATAGTTCTGGGTGTTGGAAAATGGTCGTCCCGGCTTGGGCTCAAGCACTTCGATGACTTTGGTCGCCTGGAAAACCTCGTCTACCGTGACGTCTAAGGCTTTCGCGACCCTCGCATACTGTTTCTTCTCCAAGTCTTTGAGATGGTGCTGAACGATGGCTTCAACAATCGATCCCTTCAAGGCGCCGGGCCGAGCCCCTAACGATCCCATGGGACTTTTCCCCAAATGTCCGATTTGTAACAGCAGGCATTCCGCAAGGTCTCGTGCTGCCACGCCGGTCGGATCAAAGCTCTGAATATCCTTCAGGACTGACTCCGCTTCCGTCTCGGAAAAGTCAGTACCTGCAACCATTTCTGCGAGAGACATGCGCAGGTACCCATCATCGTCAAGGTTACCGATGATCAACCGCCCAATTTCCTTTTCACGATCCGACAAGCCAGAAAACGACAGCTGCCAGAGGAGATGATCTTCCAAGGACGTGGCTTTCGCCATGGTTTGTTCATAGGATGGAAACTCGTCCTGCGAGGACGAGCGAGACTCGGATCCACCTATCCGACGATCGCTCCCGAAGTACTCCTCCCAACCAGCCGCTGAGGCCTCATCCGGCGTATCTCGTTCTTCCGGAGTCGACTCCTCCACGTTCGATGCCTCACTGTCCGCCGATGCCGCAGCATCTTCCGCCTTTTCCTCTGCGCTTCCGGCCTCGGTATCTTCTGCCTCAGTGGGAAGATCCTCCAAGAGCGGATTCTCCATCAGATGCTGAGTGAGGCTCTGCTGGAGCTCGAGTCGCGACAGCTGCAGCAGTTTAATCGCCTGCTGCAATTGGGGAGTCATGATCAGCTTTTGACTCAGCCGAAGATCGAGCCGGAGCTTCATACCCACACACCCTTACACGTCATAGCTTGAATCGTTCTCCTAGGTAGACGGCGCGCGCCGTCTCACTCTTGACGATGGATTCTGGAGACCCGGCTTCAAGAATCAACCCTTCGTTGATAATGTAGGCCCGATCCGTGATGGACAGTGTCTCCTGAACATTATGATCGGTGATCAAAATACCGATGTCTTTTTCTTTCAATCGGGTAATAATTTGTTGGATGTCGGCGACGGCAATCGGGTCGATCCCTGCAAAGGGCTCGTCGAGCAACATGAAGGACGGGCTCGTCGCGAGTGCCCTAGTAATTTCAAGCCGCCGACGTTCTCCACCCGACAACGCATAGGCCATGCTCGTTCGAATATGGCTGAGATCCAGTTCCTTGAGCAGGACATCGACCCGGTCACGGCGCTCTGACCGAGAATAATCCAGCATTTCAAGAATTGCCAGAATATTGTCTTCAACCGACAGGCGTCGAAACACCGATGATTCTTGCGGAAGATATCCGATTCCTTTCCGCGCGCGTCTGTACATTGGCAGATCCGTGATCACCTCTTCCCCAAGCGAGATCGCCCCTTCATCAGGCTGGCACAGACCGACGATCATGTCGAAAATGGTGGTTTTCCCAGCCCCATTGGGTCCCAGCAAACCCACGACCTCCCCAGCGCGGACTTCGATCGAGACGCCTTTCACGACCTTACGCGCACGAAAGCTTTTCACCAATCCCGTCGCGCGTAACCAGTCATCATCTGCCCTGTTCACCGGGGATCCAGTCAGCGACGCACTTCCCTGAACCGACTCGATCACTTAGCTGCCCCCCCATCCGGCTCGATCCGCACATGCGAGCCTCCCTCCACCACGCTCCGATCCTCTGCCAAGAACATAGTGATTTGCTTACCGCTGACCCTTGTTCCCTTATCCCAGGCCACTGGGTCGCCAGTCAGGACGATCTTATCCCCATCTTGGTAGTAGATGGCCTTCTCACAGGTCGCATTCCCTGAATCTTTCTCGATCTTTACTCGTCCGGTCGCCTCAATCCTGTTGACCGATCGATTCGACACAGCCGGCACGGCATCAGGCCCTTTCGAAGGCGCAGCCCCCTTGACGGCCTCATGCCCTTTCTGATTATCGCTCGCGGGGGGGTCTTGTGCGCGAAACAGCACCACCATGCGATCAGAATAGACAACCAACGACCCACGAGTCAGCACAACCGCCCCCTCAAAAACCGCTTGGCTGTCCTGATTTTTTACAGTCATCTTCTTGGCTGTAATGGTCGTGCTGACCGCGTGATCAACACCACCTTTGGGAATAGCGGCGTCAGCCGATTCGCTCAATGAAGCCATCCCAAGCGGGAACACATTAAGAAGCAGGAGCCAAATCCACATGTACGTCCTCAAGTACTTCAAACTCTTCGCGGTCCAAATGTCCCAACAAACCGCGCCCCGTCACATCTAAGCCATGCCCAATGATACGGACGGGATCTTGCGTGCGTATCTCTCTCGTCTGATCAGTCCAAGACAGATGGTTTGTGTAAATCACGTACCCACTCTCAGTGCGAATCACGAGTGGCTCTGACCGGTTCGCGAGCACAAAGTTCTTCGTCTCCGTATTCAATGTCCCTTCATCTCCGGTCACCGTCAGTTCCTTTCCCTGCTGGCCGAACAGTGTCACTGCGACAACTTGGAGCATCGCCTGCCTGTCCCGTTCAAAGAGCCGAGCCTCTTGCGCCTGCACCTGCCATTGAACCGTATCGCCCTTCGTTTGGGTGAACGTAAACTGAGAAATCGTCGCATCAGCTTTGTCCATGGAGCCTGGCACCGCTGCCGTCGGGAAGGGAACCGTTGTCGAATTAGTCATGAGCACATACGCGAGGAAACAAGCCAACACCGCACTGAGCGCTAATAACCCTCCTCGTACCCAGCGTTGCCACACTTTGTCCTTGCTTCCCTTTGAGTAGCATGGAGAAAACTGGCACGATAGTAGCATGCACTTAATACCAAGTAAACTTATGCCGAAACCGCGGCATGGGCTACTAGGTAGAGATGAAGCCAATCACCCCGCCCTTTCGAGCGGGGAATCCTGGCAGATCTTCGTGAACCAGGCTGGGAGAATTGTCGAAGTGTTGACGTGGCAATGCACGCGCGACTAGATCTCGCGGATAGGAAACCTATCAGGCAGCGGGACTCGTGGAAGTTGATGCCGCAGATGATTGTTTCTTTGCAGGCACAGTTTCAGGCCGTGCAACGAGTTCAATCGCGACAAGCTTCGCAGCATCGCCAATCCGCCGTCTGGTTTTCACCATCCTCGTATAGCCACCGGGGCGGTCTTTAAATCGAGGCGCTACGTCACTGAATAGTTTTGAGACGACGTCCTTGCTTCGGATAAATGCAAGAGCTTGCCGTCGAGCCGGCAACGTCCCCTCCTTACCGAGCGTAATCATCCGGTCCGTGAACCCTCGAACTTCTTTCGCCTTGGCCTCAGTCGTCTCGATGCGCTCATGTTCGAGCAGCGACGTTACGAGACTTCGGAACAGCGCCCATCGATGTTTGGTCTGTCGTCCGAGCTGTCTGCCTTTTTTTCTATGACGCACGGGCTCCCTCTTGTTTCGTTACTCGCTCTTCGGACTACCGCTGACCTGTTGCACTGCATCCAGCTTCACGCCGAGTCCCAGGCCCATCTCCGTCAAGATTTCCTTAATTTCGTTGAGCGATTTCTTGCCAAAATTCTTTGTCCTCAACATCTCTCCTTCGGTCTTCTGAACTAAGTCGGCGATGGTCTTGATATTTGCGTTCTTCAAGCAGTTCGCGGCACGAACAGACAACTCCAACTCGTTCACACTACGGAACAGATGCTTATTGACCTCACGTTGCGCCTCATCGCTCCCAAGATCGGCACGCCCTTCGACCCGCTCATCGGGATTGATAAAGATATCGATATGATCACGCAGAATGCTGGCTGCCGTGGACAAGGCATCGCGAGGCGAGATGGTCCCATCCGTCCAGATTTCCAAGGTCAATTTATCATAGTCGGTCATGCGACCGACGCGGGCATTCTCCACATGAAAGTTTACGCGCTTGATGGGTGAAAACACTGAATCGATCGCGATCACACCAATCGGCAGCCCCTCTTCCTTGTTTCGCTCGGCAGGCACGTAACCCCGCCCATGCTTCACCGTCATTTCCATATCGAACGAGGCATCCTTGTCTAAGGTCGCAATATGGAGATTCGGGGTCAAGATGGTCACGTCCGCATCATGAATAATGTCGCTCCCCTTCGCTTCACCTGGCCCCTTCTTCTTGAGACGAAGCGTCTTCGGCTTATCAGTATGTACGGCAAGTCGTAACCCTTTCACGTTCAAAATAATGGAGGTCACATCTTCCGTGATGCCAGGAATCGTGGAGAACTCGTGCAGGACCCCTTCAATCTTCACGGTCGTCACTGCCGCGCCCGTCAGCGACGACAACAGCACACGCCGTAACGCGTTGCCGACTGTCGTCCCAAACCCACGTTCATAGGCCTCCGTCGTAAATCTGCCGCCAACCACTCTGGAATACCTCGCCCATCAACCGACTCTAAGGCTGCCTGGATTGAAATCAATGTGCGACTTCGCTCTCGAACGCTAATGATGTCGCCCGCCTTGACCTGCGCACCAGGCACATTGATCTTCCGACCATTCATGGTCAGATGCCCATGGCTTACCAACTGCCTGGCTTCTTTTCGTGAAGCGCCGAATCCTAGTCGATAGGCCACATTATCCAGTCGGCATTCCAGCAACCGTAAGAGCACCTCTCCGGTAATACCAGACTGGCGTTCCGCACGTTCAAACACGCCACGGAACTGGCACTCCATCAGACCATAAATTCTGCGCAACTTCTGCTTTTCTCTGAGCTGGGTGCTGTATTCTGAGTTCCTCGGGCGCTTTTGCCCATGCTGTCCAGGAGGATAGCTTCGCCTCTCAATGGCGCATTTCTCTGTCATACAGCGCGAGCCTTTCAGAAATAACTTCTCACCCTCTCGACGACACAACCGACAGACGGGGCCGCGATACTTTGCCACTGCTCTACCTCCGGTTACCGGACATCACCATGCAGGTGCGCCCAACAAATCTCGTGTATTCGACTCTCCTGACATACAACATTAGACACGACGCCGCTTAGGTGGCCTGCATCCATTGTGCGGAATCGGGGTCACATCACGAATCATATGGATCCGCAATCCGGCGGCCTGAAGAGATCGAATCGCCGATTCACGACCGGACCCGGGCCCATTCACATAGACATCCACCGTGCGCATTCCGCTCTCCATCGCCTTCCGCGCGGCAGCCTCGCCTGCCCTCTGAGCCGCAAAAGGCGTGCTCTTGCGAGAACCCTTGAAACCTTGGTTCCCTGAGCTTGCCCACACAATCGTGTTGCCACTCATATCGGTAATGGTGACGATCGTGTTATTGAAGGAGGCCTGGACATGGGCCACTCCGCTCTGCACGATCCGGCGCTCTTTCTTCTTCCCTTTTTTGATACTCATACAGGCTCCCTGGTCAAGTGACGGCCGCGCACTACGCCGGACGCGCAGGCGGTTTTGGTTTGCTTCCCACACCGGAGCGACGGCCTTTTCTTGTCCGCGCATTCGTCTTGGTCCGCTGGCCACGGACTGGCAACCCTTTCCGATGACGCAGACCACGGTACGTGCCGCTATCGATCAATCGCTTGATGTTCATCGAGAAGGTCTTTCTCAGATCGCCTTCAACCTGATAGCCTTCTTGAATAATTTCTCGAATCTTGACGATATGCTCTTCGCTCAAGTCCTTCACACGAATTGCTCCATCGATCCCGGCCTTGCTTAGGATAGAGAGTGCAGATGCCCGGCCAATCCCATAGACATAGGTCAGGCCGATGTCCGTCCGCTTCTCCCTCGGCAAATCTACCCCAGAAATACGAGCCATAGTTCCTCCCCTTACTTCACTTCACCCTTCAGTCTGAGGATGACCTCGTCAGACTCTAATGCGCGCGTCCAACGAGGGCCTTCTGAGGCCGCGCGTTGCGCGAGCAGGAGTCTGATGAGGTCGTCATCAGACTCCCCTATCCTTGGCGCTGCTTGTGGCGCGGATTCTCGCAGAGTATTCGCACCACGCCCTTGCGCCGGACCACCTTACACTTTGCACAGATCGGCTTGACGGATGATCGCACTTTCATAGGCTATTTCACACTCCTACTTAAACCGATAGGTGATCCGCCCGCGTGTCAGATCGTATGGCGACAGTTCCACGGTCACCTTATCGCCGGGAAGAATACGGATAAAATGCATGCGCATTTTCCCGGAAATATGTGCGAGAATCTTATGGCCATTGTCCAGCGATACCCGAAACATCGCGTTCGGTAACGTCTCGTTCACTGTGCCTTGAATTTCGATGACATCTTCTTTCGGCACTACCTCTATCCCTTCTCTCCGAACCACATGCCCACGCCTTCAACTTTTCAGAGCCGACTTAAAATGCGCGGCGGCCCGCTCGGCTCAATCACAATCGTATGCTCAAAATGCGCCGAGTGACTCCCATCTATCGTCACAGCTGTCCATCGATCATCAAGAACCTTGACGGCAGCGCCCCCCATGTTGACCATTGGCTCGATTGCGAGGACCATCCCTGCCTGTAGCCTGGGCCCCTGCCCAGCCTTCCCATAATTCGGCACCTGTGGCTCTTCATGCAACTGCCGACCAATCCCATGGCCGACGAACTCTGTCACGACCGAGTAGCCGGCAGACTCCACATGCTGCTGAACCGCATGCGAAATATCAGATAGTCGGTGACCCACCACCGCTTGCTTGATTCCGAGATACATCGCTTCTTCGGTCACTTGAACCAAGCGGGCATTCCGCTCGGTCGTCTGCCCCACCGAAACCGTGACAGCTGAGTCTCCATAAAACCCGCCAACGATTGCCCCAAGATCGAGTCCTATGATATCCCCTTCCTTGAGCACTCTCTTGGAAGGAATCCCGTGGACGACCTGGTCATTCACCGAGGCACAGAGCGTCTTTGGGTAGTTCCGATACCCCTTAAACGCCGGCTTCGCACCACGGGACCGAATCTCTTCCTCGGCTATACGGTCCAGCTCATCAGTCGTGATGCCTGGCCGGACGGCCTTCTGCAATATCTGTAACGTCTCTGCCACCACTCTCGACGCCTGAGCCATCACCACAATCTCGTCCGGCGTCTTGAGAATGATCATGTTCCCCGGTACGGTGCCAGCTCCTGCGAGAGATGCCGAAAGACGATATCCACTGCACCCGATGCATCCATTGGAAACAACAACTGCCGCTCATCGTAATAGCGGACAAGCGGGGCTGTCTGTTCGTCATAGACCTTCAGGCGCATCTCGATCGCATCGCGGCGATCATCGCTGCGCTGCACGAGCGGCTCTCCGCATCGATCGCAAATTCCCTCCACCTTGGACGGCGCAAAGTCTACATGGAACGTCGCTTGACACTTTGGGCAGCTTCGGCGGCCGCTCAATCTCCTCACGACATCTTCGCGCGAAACCTGGAAATTCACAACACGGTCCAGCGCAATCCCTTTAGAGATCAACACCGTTCCCAATGCTTCCGCCTGTGGAACAGTTCTTGGAAATCCATCCAGAACGAATCCATTCGCACAGCTGGGATCGACTAACTTCTCCCTGACCAATCCAATCACCACGGCATCAGGAACCAAGTTCCCCAGATCCATGTAACTCTTCGCCTCAAGGCCCAGCATGGTCCGGTTGCGCACCGCCTCGCGAAGAAGATCACCGGTCGAGATCTTCGCCACCTGATATTGCGCCGCGATACGGTCAGCCTGAGTCCCTTTGCCTACCCCTGGTGCACCGAGAAACACCACCCGCATAGATTTCCCTCACCCACTCCGCCCACGAAGCGGGGCCATGCCCTTACCGAGAAAACCTTCATAATTCCGCATGAGCATGTGAGACTCAATCTGCTGGGCCGTATCGAGTCCGACACCGATCACGATCAGCAGCGAGGTGCCACCAAAATAGAACGGCACATTCAATTTATAGATCAACAATTCAGGGATCACACAGACGATCGCGAGGTAAATTGATCCGGCAAAGGTAATTCTCGTGAGTACTTTATAGATGTAGTCGGAAGTCCTAGTTCCAGGGCGAATCCCGGGGATGAATCCACCGTACTTCTTCATGTTGTCCGCCATGTCCACCGGGTTCAAGACTACGGCGGTATAAAAGAAACAAAAGAATAGAATAAGACCAACATACATCAGCGTATACAACAGCGATCCAGGGGCGAGTTGAGCGCCGAAGGCCTTCACCCAAGGTGTTTCGAAAAAACCGGCAATCGTTGCAGGAAACGCGATAATCGACGATGCGAAAATAGGCGGAATCACCCCAGCGGTATTGATCTTCAACGGAATATGCGTACTCTGCCCGCCGAACACTCGTCGTCCGATGACCCGCTTTGCGTACTGAACCGGCACTTTTCGTCGTCCACTTTCCAAGAAGACAATGGCTGCGACCACCACGACCATCAGCAAGCCGAGGGAGACCAGCAAGAAAATGCTGAGCTGTCCGACCTTGTACAATTCGAAGGTCTGGGCCACGGCGGAAGGTAAGCGCGCGACAATCCCCGCAAAAATAATTAAGGAAATGCCGTTCCCGACGCCTCGCTCGGTAATCTGTTCACCAAGCCACATGAGGAAGCCCGTACCGGCCGTCAAGGTGATGACCGTCATCAGACGGAATCCCCACCCACCGCTCATTACAAATGCGCCGTTATTCATTTGTTCGAGACCTACGGCGATCCCGAAGCCCTGAATTATCGCAATGCCGATCGTCCCGAATCGAGTGTACTGAATAATCTTTTTCCGCCCTCGTTCTCCCTCTTTGGCCAGCTTCGTGAGATGCGGAACAACCACGGTCAGCAGCTGAAGAATAATCGAGGCGCTGATGTAGGGCATGATGCCCAACGCCAAAATCGTCAACCGCGAAAGCGACCCGCCTGAAAAAATATCCAAAAACCCGAGTAGGGCGCCGCCTTCCTTTTGCAGAAACTCTGAAAGGGCCTCGCCGTTGATCCCGGGCGTAGGAATATGCGCCCCGATCCGATATACAATCAACATCCCCACGGTAAAGAGGATGCGGGTGCGCAGCTCGGGAATTTTTATAATATTCTGAAAACTGGTCAGGAGTCTCTCAAACACCGGGGATGACCTCGACTCTCCCTCCAGCTGCTTGAATCTTTGCCTCTGCGGACTTGCTGAATTTATGCGCCTGCACCACAATCGCCTTCGTAAGGTCTCCGTTTCCAAGGATCTTGATCGGCAACGACTTGCGCTTCACTAAGCCGGCATCGACCAACGCCTGCGGTGTGATGGTGCCTGGCGCGACCATCTCACCCAAGCTTTTCAGATTGACAATCGAGTACTCTTGACGAAATACGTTCGTGAAACCATGCTTCGGCACTCGACGGATCAGGGACATCTGGCCGCCTTCGAACCCACCCGCCTGTCGACTCCGACCGCCGGATCTGGCTAGCAAGCCCTTATGGCCCTTGCCTGATGTTTTCCCATGACCAGAACCTGGACCACGACCTATACGCTTCCGTCGTTTCCTGGATCCTTTTGCAGGACCGAGATTATGTAAATTCATTGTGGCTGCACTTCCAATAGATATCCAACTTTGCCGATCATCCCTCTTACTTGCGGAGTATTGGGACGAGTCACCTTCTGTCTGATCTTCCTCAAACCGAGGCCACTTAAAACACGCCGATGTTTTTGCGGTGTGCCAATTGGGCTTCGTCGCAAGGTGATCATGAACCCCTTTGGGGCAGCCTTAGCGGTCTTCACTGTTGGCATTAGGCGCTCACCCTATCCTGTGCATCGCCCATCATATTACGACGCATCTTGAGAACGTCTTCAGCATTGCGGAGCTGACAAAGCCCGTTGAGCGTGGCGCGAACCGTATTAAATGGATTTCCACGGCCCAGTGTCTTTGCGATGATGTTATGGACGCCGGCAACCTCGACCACCGCCCGAACGGCGCCCCCAGCAATGATTCCTGCCCCCTTCTTTGCGGGCTTGAGAAGGACATGCTCGGCCCCGAACAGCCCATGTACCTCATGCGCAATTGTCCCAGACGTGAGGGCGACATGCACCAGGTTTTTCTTGGCCTGTTCGACCGCCTTCGAGATCGCTACAGGCACTTCGGCAGCCTTCCCTTTTCCGATGCCGACCCACCCTTGTCCATCTCCAACGACAACCAGCGCGCAGAAGTTGAACCGCTTTCCACCCTTCACCACTTTCGCCACGCGGTTGATAAAGACAACCTTGTCCTTCAGGCTTAGTTCATCTGGATTAACTCGCACCTAGCATTTCTCCTCTTTGTTCCCTTCGCTCCCGCACCGTGACGGAAGCGTGGCACGATCTAGAACTGCAGACCACCTTCACGTGATGCCTCAGCCAACGCTTTGACGCGTCCGTGGTACATCCGGCCACCACGGTCGAACACCACAGTCTGCACCTTGGCGGCCTTAGCCCGTTCAGCTAACAGCTTTCCAACAGCCTTTGCACCTTCAATGCTACCAGTGGATTTCACCGACGTGCGCAGAGACTTATCCAGGGAGGATGCGGCAGCCAACGTGGCCCCTTTGAGATCGTCAACGATCTGGGCATAGATATGAGAGCGGCTGCGAAATACATTGAGACGTGGACGCTCGGCCGTTCCAAAGACTCGCTTTCTCACCCGCTGTTTCCGCCTGGTGAGCTGACTCGTTTTATCTGCAGTATTCATGGACCACCTTACTTCCCCGTCTTTCCGGCTTTCTTACGCAACACTTCCCCGGCATAGCGAACGCCCTTTTGCTTATAGACGTCGGGAGGCTTGATGGCGCGCAAGTTCGCCGCGACCTGACCCACCAATCGCTTGTCAGCCCCTTTCACATTGATCAGCGTTTGCTTGTCCACCTTCACGTCGATTCCAACAGGAATGGGATAGGTGACTGGGTTGATATAGCCCAAATTGAAGCTCATCGTTCGACCCTGCACAGCGACCTTATATCCAACTCCGGTGATTTCTAAGTTACGTTCGTAGCCCTTTGTCACACCCTGAATAATGTTGCTTAGCTCCGCGCGAGTCAACCCGTGCATGGCACGGATTTGCCGATCCTCATTTGAGCGGTTCACCACGAGCTGTCCATTCGCAACCGAGACCCCAAGGCCTGTAGACAGCGACCAATCGATTTTCCCGAGCGGACCCTTCACGGACACGATAGGCCCAGCAACTTTGACATCCACTCCAGCTGGAATTGAGATTGGCTTTTTCCCTATGCGCGACATCGATACCTCATTCCTCTAGCCAGCCATCCACTGACAATCTGGCTTACTCTGCCCATTACCATACTGAGCACAGGACTTCTCCACCCAGTCCAGCGCGGCGAGAGTCCTGATCCGTCATCAATCCCTTCGAAGTGGACAAGATTGCCATGCCAATGCCGTTTTTGACTCGTGGGATATCTTTGATCCCTACATACACACGGCGGCCTGGCTTACTCACCCGCTGCATGCCGGTGACTAGCGGTTGCCCTTCTGCCACATAACGCAACTGTACTTTCAATACAGGATGTCCATCTGCGACGTCTGCCTGAACGCCCTGAATATATCCTTCGTTCTGGAGAATCCGAAGGATCTCGCGCTTGAGACGAGAGGCTGGAATGCTCACAACATCGTGTCGTCGCCGAAACCCGTTTTGTAATCGTACTAAGAGGTCGCTAATGGGATCTGTAACCATACCAACCCTTTCACTAACGTTCGTCGTGTAACTGAATGCAACTCACCAGTCCGGTGATGCAGAAAGTAGATACCCTACCAACTCGACTTCCGAACCCCCGGGATCTCTCCCTTCAGGCTCAGCAACCGAAAGCAAATTCTGCACATGCGAAACCGACGCAAGAACCCTCTCACACGACCGCAGATCTCGCAACGGTGATAGTCCCTGACTGGGAACTTCGCTTTGATGGCCGACTTATTTCTGAGCGCTAATCTCGACACCTGCAGCTCCTTCGCTTGACGTTACGCCCGGAATGGCATTCCCAAATGCTTCAACAGCGCCCGGCCCTCATCGTTGGTCCTGGCAGTCGTGACAATCGTAATATCCATTCCATGGATTGATGCGACCTCGTCGTACTTAATCTCGGGAAAGATGAGCTGTTCTTTGAGCCCAAGCGTGTAATTGCCTCTGCCATCGAACGACTTTGGCGAGACCCCTCGGAAGTCTCGAATCCGTGGCAACGACAACGTCACGAGACGATCGAAAAACTCCCACATCCTGCGACTACGCAGTGTGACCTTTGTGCCGATCGGCATCCCCTGTCGCAACTTGAATGAAGCGATGGCCTTCTTCGCCTTTGTAATCAGAGGCTTCTGGCCTGTAATCGCGCCCAATTCCCCAGCAGCGCTCTCCAGCAACTTCACGTTCTGAATGGCTTCCCCCATCCCCACGTTCAGCACAATCCGTTCAAGCTTCGGGACCTGCATGATGTTTTTGTAACCGAACTCTTTCATGAGTGCGGGCACAACCTTCTGCACGTAGGTCTCACGCATCCGCGGATTGAACTTCGACTCTTCGCTGCCCTCGTCCTTCGCCTGTGGTGCCGACGATCCTTCTTTCTTTTTGGGAGTTCGGCGCACCGATGTCTTACCGCCTTTTCCTGATTCAACCTTCGCCATCCGGCGTCCTCACTCCTACTCGACTGAGTCGTTCGATTTTTTACTGAACCGGACCCGCCTGCCATCATCAAGCGTTCGCACACCAAGCCGGGTCGGCTTCTGCGTCACAGGACACAGGTACATCACATTTGAG
>JACQEY010000109.1 GCA_016200355.1 Nitrospirota bacterium | reverse complement strand
TCGATCGATTCGGGGCTCGCGTACCTGGCCGCCGATTCGGTAATCTGAGCCGTCTTTCGAGGAGGATGGGGCTTGCAGACCTGGTGGCCTCGGCTCGTCGGTCTCGGAGGCAGGGAAAGGAACGGTCATGAAATCCATGTCAGCCGTCGATCTGTCCCAACCCAAACTACCCCCTCAGAATCTGGAGGCGGAGCAATCGGTTCTCGGCGCAGTCCTTCTCGACAATAGCGCGATGGCCAAGGCGATGGAATTGCTGGTCGAAGAGAACTTCTACCGCACGTCGCATCGGAAGATTTATCGTGCGATGCTGGAACTGTCGGACGTCGGAGAAGTGATCGATCAGATCACATTGACAGAACGGTTGAAGGCACAAGGAGAAATCGAGGCCATCGGGGGGGCAGCCTATTTAGCGGAACTCGTGCAGAGCGTCGCCAGCTCCGCCAATATCCGCTACCACTGCAAGATCGTGCGCGACAAGGCGCTGCTGCGAGAGCTGATCCATACCTCCACAGAAGTCCTCACGCGCGGATACGAAGGCACCTCCTCAGTCGATGACCTGCTCGATTTCGCGGAGCGGTCGGTGTTCAGCATCGTTCAGGGGAAACTGGATCGATCGTTCACTCCCATTAATTCCATCATCAAGGAAAGTCTCGATCTTGTCGACAAACTATCAAAGCGAAAGGAACATATCACGGGTGTTCCCACAGGCTTTTACGATCTCGACGACATCACGGCGGGGCTCCAACCGTCCGATCTCGTGGTGATCGCAGGGCGGCCCAGTATGGGAAAAACCAGCCTGGCGCTGGGGATGGCAGCCCACGCGGCCATTCACGCAGGCACGGTCGTTGGAATTTTTAGTCTAGAAATGTCGAAGCCACAGATTGTCCTGCGCATGTTGAGCTCGGAAGCGCGAGTCGATTCGCATGGCCTCCGGACAGGCAAGCTTCAAAAAGAGGATTGGTGGCGTCTTGCGGAAGCGGCAGGCCGGCTGGAGAAGGCGCCGATCTTTATCGACGATACCGGCGGCATCACCGTGCAGCAGATGAGAGGTAAGGCTCGTCGGTTGAAAGCAGAACGGGGTCTGGGTCTCTTGATTGTCGACTACCTCCAGTTGATGCAGGGGCGGAGCGACTCGGAATCCCGCCAGCAGGAAATCTCCGATATTTCCCGCTCGCTGAAAGCTTTGGCCAAGGAGCTCAACGTGCCGGTCATCGCGCTGTCGCAGCTCAGCCGTGCGGTGGAAGCTCGGAAGCCACCCATTCCCATGCTGGCGGATCTTCGCGAAAGTGGTGCGATCGAGCAGGATGCCGACGTCGTCATGTTCATCTACCGTGAGGACGTGTATAACCAAGATTCAGAACGGAAGGGCATTGCCGATATTCTCGTGCTCAAACATCGCAACGGCCCGATTGGGAGAAAGGAACTCCTCTTCCACGACCGCTTCGCAAAGTTCGAGAGCCTCGACAATCGAGAAGTCGTTTGACCCTGTGTTACCCCACTCGTATAATCTTTTTGACCATCACAGCCTTATTCGAATCTACCAAGAGGATGCTCCGAGTGCCCACGACAAGCTTCATGTCGAGCCGAACAGCGAATAGCCGAGGTCTTACTGTGCTCCTTCGCGTGATCTGTGTGCTGGTCTCCCTAATGGTGGCAGCCTGTGCCGCCGCGCCGCAGATGCCTGATAAGATAGCCGCCCCTTCTGGCACGACCAAGGCTACGCCCTCGATTCATCCCCCCGATGCTGCTGCGTCCTATCATTTTATGCTGGGGTATCAAGCCGAGCTTGCGCAGGACATGGATCGTGCGATTCGGGAATATCAGGCCGCGCTGAAGGCAGATCCGGCCTCCCAGTCTGTGAAAGCTCGGCTGGCAGGTCTTTACTTTTCGCTGGGCGATATGCCCAATGCCGTCAGCTATGCGGACCAGGCTGCAGAGGGACCGAGCCAAGACGGGCAGCTGGTCACTCAGATGGCAGGTATTTTAGCTAGTGCGGGGCAAGGGGAGCGTGCGGTGAAGCTGTTGGATCGCGCAATCGAGATCGATCCGACCTCAGGTGATCCACATTTTACCAAGGGTCTGTTGCTCTTGAATCTGAAGCGGCAGCCTGAAGCGGAGCAGGCTATTCGAGCAGGCTTGGCGCGAGCTCCCGAATCTGCCGTCGGCCATTATCACCTGGGGCGCATACTCCTCGATGCGGGGAAAGGGGAAGAGGCCGCGGCGAGTTTGGAGCGGGCGATTACGGTCAATGCCTCGTTTGAACCGGCCTATCTTGCGCTTGCTTCGATCTATGAGTCGCGGCAGGCCCAGGATCGAGCGATTGCCGTGCTACGGAAATATCTCCAGACGGTGAACCCTCGAAGCCGGGACATCCGGCACCAGTTGGTTCGGCTCTATGTGGCAACGAAGGACTATCAGGGTGCCAGGAAGGAGTTGAATGATTTGCTGGCGGAGGATCCTTCTGACCTTGATGCCCAGCTTCGACTGGCGCTGCTGTATGGGGAAGAGAAGGAATATCCCAAGGCCATTGATCAACTGACCAAAATTCTCAAGGCGCGTCCAACCGAGCTCAAAATCAGAGATTATCTTGGATATCTTTACGAAGAGTCTAAGGACACGAAGCAGGCCATCGAGACGTACACATTTAACGTGCAACTTGAGCCGTCCTACTTCGAAGGGCATCTGCATCTTGGCCTCTTGTTCTATCGATTGAAACAATTTCCTGAGGCCATCACGCATTTGACCAAAGCCCTTACTATTAATCCAAAACAGCCTGAAGCCCATATCGTGTTGGGATTGACGTATTTGCAGAAAGACCAGTTCGACGATGCAGCAAGGGCCTTGGAGGAAGGCATTAGCCAGAACCCCAAGAGCGCAGATTTGCACTTCAATCTTGGCACTGTCTATGACAAGCTCAATCGATTCGATGACGTCGTGCGTGCCATGGAGACCGCAATCAAGCTGGATCCCCATCATGCTGATGCGCTCAACTATCTGGGGTATAGCTACGCAGAGCGGGGGGTCAAGATCGACCAAGCACTCTCTTTGACCAAGCGGGCTGTCGCACTCAAACCGAGCAATGGGTACTATGTCGATAGCCTCGCCTGGGCCTTGTTTAAATCCGGCTCGTTCACCGAGGCCTTAACGGAGATGCAGCGCGCTGTTGCGCTCGCCGGGGATGACCCGGTGCTCTATGAGCATCTCGGAGATATTTACGCCAAACAACGGAACCTCTCAGACGCCCGCGAGTCCTGGCTCCATGCGCTGGAGCTTGACCCGTCAAATAGTAAGTTGATGGACCGATTCCGTGAACTAGGGATGGGCGACCCGACCCAAGAAGAACGTATCCAACAGGCTAAACGCCGTGTATCCGAGAAGATAAACGCTCAGTAATACAGCCTTTGTCTTTAGCCTAGTCCTGGTTTCTCACTTTTATCCTCTTCCGCGAATATTGATTTCCTTTACAGCCCTCTCCCTGCGTCATCTCCGCTGCATATGACAGGCTGATTCGGTTTAGTCTTCTCACGCTAAATAGCTGCTTCCATAGAATATTTTCTCCATGCAGATGATGAATCCCCCTGGCTTTCCTCCTCTCTGGAGAGAAAATAGAAGGCACCAGGCCTCGTATAGTGGATGACAAATATTGGCAGATCAGGGCAAAAGCGTGAGAGGTGATTCTCAACCGCTGGCTGTTTCACAGCAGCTAATAATCATAACTCTTTGATCTTCCGTGTGACTCAGTCTTTCATGGCCTGGCCATGTACCGGGCATCGAACCTGCTATAGGGCTAGGTAACAGAAATCGGATAGGAGTTCCGATTAAGAGAAAGAAGCAAGGGTGTGAAGGGGCGCTAGTGAACCATCAACAAGGAGGCAGTACGATGTTTAAGGCATTGCGAAAACAAGAGGGTTTCACCCTCATTGAGTTGATGATCGTCGTGGCGATCATCGGGATCTTGGCGGCCATCGCCATTCCGAACTTCCTGACCTATCAGATGAAGTCGCGCCAGTCCGAGGCGAAGACGAATTTGATGGCGATCAAGACGTCTGAGGTCGCTTGGCAAGGTGAGCGTGGGTGTTATCTGACCGTTGCCGCTGCGCCAACTACTCTTCCACCAGCGGCTGGTACAAAAGCTTCGCCGAATAACTGGAACCTCGTAGGAGCAGCCTGGCTTGTACCCACCCCAGCAGCAGCTACTGGATGGTGCCAAGGTGCTGCGGCGGGTGTAGGAATCAGTGCTGGGACCTTTGCGAGCCTCGGATTCCAGGCCACCGGCAACGTCTTGTATCAGTACGCAACTGGAACTTATCCTGTGTCATATACAGGGTGTTTGGGGCCAACGGCAGCCCCTGGGGCATTGATCACTGCGGAGCCGGGCACCGTGGATGGTGGCCCTGGCGCAGGTGGGTTCAGGCTTACGGCATTTAGCAACTTGGATGGAGATGGTGTCTTGTCTGTCTGGGCAGCGGGCGATAGCAACGGTGCGGCAGATTGCTCGCCAGGTGTCTTCTAGTCAGTCGAGATCTCTCTGGTGTATACGAGGAGTCCCGCCGGCTAGCGATAGCCGGCGGGACCTTGTACTTTACTCATTCTGCCGCGGTCTCTCTCATGGCGGTCTCAACATCCTTACATCATCGCAGCGCAGCGCTCGTGAATCAGTTTCTGGTCTGCATGGGGGGAATCCTCTTGCTGGCCTGCGTCGGCTGGCTGCAAAGTGAGCTTGACCGGCTGCAGGATCGGACGGTGGTCCAGATTGAAGGCCTTGCGCAGCTTCCCAAGGGCGAATATCTGAAACCAGCCCTACTCGGCTATCATCACTTAGGCGCCGATGTCCTCTGGCTCAGGCTGGTGCAGGTGATCGGAAAAAAACGGAACACTGTGGACGAATATGAGTGGATGTATCACGCCTTGGACGTGATCACTACGCTCGATCCTCAGTATGCCTACGCCTACTATGTCGGGGGGGTCATTCTCGGTGATCTCGCCAACCGCACGGACTTGAGCAATCGGCTGCTTGAAAAGGGTGTCAGCGCGAATCCCGAGGTATGGAACATTCCCTTTCTTCTTGGGTACAACTATTATTTTCTGCTCGGTGACCCAGCGAAGGGGGCAGAGTATATTATGAAGGCGGCCAGTCTGCCGGACGGCCCATCCTATTTACCCGGGCTCGCCACTCGCATGGCGGCGGAGGCGGGGAGTCCAGACACGGCCGTGGCATTTCTTGAAGTCCGTTTGCGGGAGACGCAAGATCCGGAGATGCGAGACGTCTTGGCCTATCGGATGAAAGAAGTTATCATTGAACGGGATATTCGCATACTGGAGAGCGCGGTGGAAGGCTATCGGACGCAACATCGAGCTCTTCCTGCAACACTCTCGGATCTCGTGGTGGCGGAAGTTCTTCAGATTCTTCCACAGGAACCGTTCGGAGGAGACTATCGGTTGGACCCCAAGACCGGTTCGGTTTCCAGTTCGACTCATCCGGAACGGCTGCGCACGTTCTTCAAACGTAGACAGCCTACCTACAGTTTTCCTAAGGTACAGCCTGACCACAGTTTCCCTAGGACATGGGAGTGAGCCATGACGACTAGCTCCGATCTGGTGGTACAGACTGAGCAACTCTCCAAGGTTTTCCGCGTGGGGTTCTGGGGGAAGCGAGTGACCGCGGTGGAGGGCCTCAACCTCGAAGTCCGGCGTGGGGAAGTGTTCGGTTTTCTCGGCCCGAACGGCGCGGGGAAAACCACCACCCTCAAAATTTTGATGGGGCTCATCTATCCGACGAGCGGGCATGCGCGGTTGTTCGGCCGGGAACTGGGCGATCCGCAGACCAAGGCCAGGCTGGGATTTCTTCCCGAGTCGCCCTACTTCTACGACTACCTCACGAGCCGGGAATTTCTTGGGTTCTACGGGCACTTGTTCGGGCTGTGGGGTGCTGTTTTAGATAGGCGAGTCGACGAACTCTTAGAGCTTGTCGGTATGACGCATGCGAAGGATCTCCAGCTCAGGAAGTTCTCAAAAGGCATGTTGCAGCGGGTAGGGGTCGCCCAAGCCTTGATTAACGATCCGGAGTTGGTGGTGTTGGACGAACCCATGTCTGGACTGGACCCCATCGGACGGAAAGAAGTGCGTGACCTGATCCTGCGCCTCAAAGAGTCCGGGAAGACGGTCTTGTTCAGCTCTCACATCTTGCACGATGCCGAAGTGTTGTGCGATCGGGTCGCGATGATCCTGAAGGGGCGTCTCGTGGCCTGTGGCCGGGTGACCGACTTGCTGGATCAAGGGGCGAACCACCAAGTGGAACTGATCGTGGATCGTCTGACCCCCGAAGGGTTGGACCATTTACGCCCGCTGACCGACAAAGTGGTGATGCAAGGGGATCGAATGCTGGTGGTGTTGAAGAGCCAGCAGCAGGTCGGGGGTGCGCTGGAGATTATCCGCGCGGCTAAGGCAAGTCTGGTGTCGCTCACTCCTCTGAAGGGGTCGCTGGAGGATCTCTTCATCCGGGAGGTCGAGGGACATCGGAGTCCAACGGAGAATCGCGCATGAAAATCCTATCGATCGCGCTGAATACCTTTCGAGAAAACTTGCGCGACAAGCTACTCTATAATTTGCTTGTATTTGCCTTGCTCATGATCGGCAGCTCTGTACTCCTGTCGCGGTTAACCTTGGGGGAGTTCCACCGTCTCATTCTGGATCTAGGCCTAGGAAGCATTAATTTCTTCGGAGTGTTGATTGCCATTTTCGTCGGGATCGGACTGGTGAGCAAGGAGATCGAGAAGAAGACCATATACACGATCGTGTCCAAGCCGGTGGCGCGATACCAATTTCTACTCGGAAAGTATGTGGGTCTCACGATCACCTTGTTCGTCAATACGGTTGTCATGGCGTTGGGACTGTTGGTGGTGCTCTATGCTCAAGATGTTCCCATCGAAGGGATGCTCTTCAAGGCGCTGGCGCTGATTTTCGTCGAGTTCATGGTG
>JACQEY010000116.1 GCA_016200355.1 Nitrospirota bacterium | reverse complement strand
GGCAGGGCGAATACAAGATCATGGGTCACAACTTAAGAACAAAAGAGGGGCTTTTCTCACTTAGCACCCTGCGGGACAGGTTCCTTCCCCGTTGACGGGGAAGGTCAGGATGGGGTTATAGGCCATGGCACCGCCACAGATAACCCTCACCCTAGCCCTCTCCCGTCAACGGGAGAGGGGACCGAGAGACGAACGGCGGGCAAAATCCGTTAAGTTGGGACTGGTGATACCAGATTCGCCCCTATGCTCGATTTCAGGTCTCACCCAAGTGAATTTCGCTTATATGCCTCGCGATGACCGAAGGGGTCGGGAGGTGGCTATTCTCATGCTGAACGACGCCCTACCATATGCCCGTCCTGCTCTTTCCTGAGGAGTTGTTGTCGGAGTGCTTCGGCATCGAGGTTGAGATTGTCACAGATACTCTCGAAGGAAAAGAGCCAGGTGGGGTCGCGCTCAGCGATCCATTGGGCAGCTTCATGGGCAGGACGCGAGCAGCGTTGTGAGGTACGGAAGAGGCCTTTTTCGAGACAAGCGACGGCCTCTTGCAAGATTGCTAGCATAAGGCGCTTTTCCGGGGTGATCTGATATCGGGGTGTGGGAAGAGCAACATAGTGAGTCAGTGATAACTGTTTCCGAATCATACCTCCGATATAAAATCCGAAAACACTGGAAAATGTTCCCCAGGGTCCTGATATGAAAATCGACGAGGCGGGGATTGCGGGTAGTCTGCAGTATCTCCTGTTTCTTGGGACTCTTTCACTGCTGGTCTATGGCGGTATCGCAGGGCTGAGCCAGGGATTCATTTATGGCCAGGGACATGTGCAGCGACCGATTCTCTCGTTTGTGGGGTTGTACATCGGAGCGTGGATTTTCTCGATGCTTGCGCTCCGTTACGTGCAGCAGTGGCCCTCTCCACACCTGGATATATGGCTGATCCTGACTTTCGCTCTCCTGTTTCGCCTCACCTTGCTCTTTTCTCAGCCGATTCAGGAAGATGACTTCTATCGTTATCTGTGGGACGGTAAGGTTGTGGCGAGCGGACTCAATCCCTACCGCGTCGCGCCACTGACGGTATTAAATTTCACAAAGAACTCAAACCCCGTAGCAGAACTGCCCGTTTACGCAGTGGGCGACGGAGACTTACCACGCTTGGCCGGCATCCCCGCGCAGGATGGTAACTTCGCGTTGATTCTCTCGCGCATAAATCACCCGGAAGTGCCAACGATTTATCCTCCACTGGCACAGGCGGTATTCGGGGTAACCGCGTTAGTTGCTCCAGGAAATTTACTCGCGCTCCGATTGGTCTTTCTCGGGTTTGACCTTGCCATTTGTGGTCTTATCGTCGCGGTCTTGCAGCACCTTGGGCTCAATAGGTTACTGGTGTTGGTCTACGCCTGGTCCCCACTGGTCATTAAGGAAACGGTCAATTCCGCGCATTATGATGTCGTGCCCAGCTTTTTTCTTGTGCTGGCTTTTCTCCTATCTGTAAAAAAGAGAGCACTACTGGCTCACCTGAGTTTCGCTCTCGCGATCCTGGGGAAAATATATCCACTGCTCCTCTTGCCGATATTTGTGTGGAAAACGGTGGTAACCTACGGTCGTAGCCAAGCGCTATTAGGATTGGTGCTGGTTATCGGGGTTGTCGTGTTGGGATATGCGCCATTCGTCGAGGCTGGACCGAGGCTGTGGCAAGGCACTTTAGCCTTTGCCGACCGCTGGCAAACGAATAGCCTGCTCTTTCCCTGGTTACAGTGGAGT
>JACQEY010000117.1 GCA_016200355.1 Nitrospirota bacterium | reverse complement strand
GGCAGCGTTCTCGCATCGCTCAGACCCTCAACGGTGAGAAGGAGTTTCTCGGAGGTCGGAAACACTGTGGGGGCTTCTCCGTTCGCCAGGACCCATCGCAAGGGCGAACGGCACACACGAAGTGCGGTTTGTACCTCCTCGGATCTTCGCTCGCTGCGGCCTTGCTTGGGGCAAGGCCGCGTCTCGGTGCGCCAGGGTTGTGCGGGTGAGACGTCTAGCATTTTTGAGCATCCTCCAGTAGTGTCGCCCTGTTGTCCCGCACGTGCATACCATCGAAGTTTTCGTATGCCAAAGAAGTTCTTCTGCCGTCTGCTAGACATATCACGCAGCGCTGAGGCCACCTGGTCTCGCTGCTCAGCCCTTCTTCTCATACCCCTCATGGTCGGTGCCCTGGCTGCTTGCAGCGGTGCTCCCAAACCTACCTATTTCCCAGGCTATCCTGTGGGGTTCGTCGAGTGCGGGGTCGCCTCATGGTATGGCCCAGGATTTCATGGAAACAAGACGGCAAATGGCGAACGGTACGACATGCATCAGCTGACGGCTGCTCATCGGACCTTGCCATTAGGGTCAATTGCCGTTGTTCGATCGATGAGTACCGGTCGACAGGTGACTGTCAGGATTAACGATCGTGGCCCCTTTGCCAGGGGGCGGGTGCTCGATCTCTCACTCGCCGGGGCGCATGCGCTGGGGATGACCGGGGCAGGAACCGACCAGATTGAACTACGGGTGGTGGGGTATCAAGGACGGACTGCCGAGATGGGGGTTTTAAGAGTGCAAGTTGGGTCTTTTTCCGATTATCAGAATGCCATCAATTTCTTAGAGCGCGTGAAACAGTTCTATTCAGGAGGCAGAATCCAGGTTGTCGATCTTCCAGAAGGAAAGCGATATCGAGTTCAGATTGGTCAATTTTCCAGGGAAGCTCAGGCAGAAGCCGCTGCCTCCCATCTCGAATCCTCCCTTGATCTCCAGGCTTTTGTATTTCGAGACGATTCATAATAAATAGTGCCAGTTTCATCGAGTCATCCTTTCCAATACCTCTGTTTTTCTGCGGACATACACTGCAACCATTTGATATTGTGACGTGTTTGCAGCATAAGCTTGCTCGCCACTCCATCCGTATGGTACATCTACAGCTCCATGGATACAGGTCTGATAGGTTCCTATCAAGTCATTCTGTTCTGCCAAATCTCACATTGCAGGGTCCAGGCGATAGGGGACAGCCCCTGGTGTTTCAGGCTGCCCAGCATAGCCGGTTGTCTCTAATACACTGCAATCTATGGATATTCTAATCCTCTTAGGTCTTATTGTCCTTTCAGCTGTGATATCCACGGCTGAAATCGGCTTCTTTGCGGTCAACTCAACGAAGCTGAAGGCGCTCGCTCAATCTGGGAATAAACGTGCGAAATTAGCGCTCCATCTTCGTAGTGACCCTCAAAAGCTTCTCTCAACCATTTTGGTCGGCGACCGGCTGATCGGCGTGGCGACACCGATGTATGCCACCTTTCTGACCCTAAGTATCTATGGAGGCCAAACATTTTTTGACGAGGCGATTGCCGTCATGGTTGGCCTGCTGACCTTTGTGCTCTTGGTGGCCGTCGATGTGATCCCTAAAACATTAGCCGCTAAGTTTTCGGTTCCGGTCACTCTGAACATGGCCTACCCCGTATACGGGGTTCAGTTACTTCTCAAATCATTATTGTTTGTGATCGTGCCGATGATCTACAAACTCACAGGAGGGAAAGGTTTGACGCTTCCCCTCGTGACTGAAGAAGAGCTGAAGATCATGCTGGATGAGGGTGGGAAGACCGGAACCATTGAGTTCGAGAAGGTGAAAATGATCAAGAACGTCTTCCAGCTCAAAGACATCACAGCTGAAGACGCGATGACCCCTCGTCTCTATGTCTTTTCGTTGGATGGAAACCAGTGTCTGAAAGAGGCACAGGATCTCCTCTATAACTCGAAATATTCGCGGATCCCAGTGTATGACGGGACGCTCGATAACATCACGGGTATTCTCTACAAGACAAGGGCATTGACCGAACTCGCCAAGGGGCAGAATGAGTCGAAACTCAAAGACATTGCCTATCCCCCGTTATTCGTTCCCTCAGGCAAGACGGCAGACGATCTTATGAAGCAGTTTCAGCAGGAAAAACGGCATATGGCTGTCGTGGTCAACGAGTTCGGCGGCGTGATGGGGATTGTCACGCTTGAAGATCTTCTCGAAGAAGTAGTCGGGGAGATCATGGACGAAACCGATATCACGGAAGAACTGATCAAACGGTTGGGGAAAAATCATATCCTTGTTCACAGTAGAACCGAAGTGCGCAAGGTCAACGATTTCCTGAAAGTCGACCTTGGTGATGAAGCCGTGACGATCGGCGGCCTTATTCAACAGGAGCTTGGTCGAATTCCCAAGGTTGGAGAAGAGGTGCGGATTGCCAATTGCCGGATTCTCATCCATGAAGCCGAGCCACGATCCATCCGCAGCGTCCAAATATTTCGTGAAGAGAAATCGCCGGCTCACGTCGAAGCTCCCAACCTCGATCTCGTCAGCTAATCTCTTTCTCCTCCTTCCCAATCAAGGAAGCAAATTCCTGTTCTGTCAGAATCGTTACCCCCAGCGCACGAGCTTGGTCCAGCTTGGATCCAGGGTCTCGTCCCACCACTACATAGGATGTCTTTTTGCTCACGCTTGAGGCCACGCGACCTCCCACTGTCTCCACGGCCTGTTGCGCGTCGTCTCGCGTGAAGCGATCGAGCCCACCGGTAAATACGAATGTCTTGCCTGCGAGCGGCGATTTCCTCCGGTCAGCCGATCCCAGGCCTAGGGCAACTTGTAGGCCTAATTCCTGGAGTTGTGCGATGATCTCCCGGTTGCGTGGCTCAGACCAATAGACCTCCAAGCTCTCGGAAATCTCAGGACCGATCTCCCGAATTTGTTGAAGTCGTTCCCGATCTGCCGACATGATCTCATCGAGAGACCCAAACTCACGGGCCAGGACTTTAGCGATATGTTGTCCGACTTGCCGGATTCCGAGTCCCATCAGAAAGCGGTCCAGGGAAACGAGTTTACTGCCTGCAATCGATTCTAAAAGGAGGGTAGCGGAGCGATCGGCAAACCCATCAAGTTTAATGAGGTCATCTTTGGTCAGGCGATAGAGGTCGGCAAGTGATCGTACCAGTTTTTGCTCAACCAACATCGCCACAGTCTTCTTTCCTAATCCTTCGATGTTGAGTGCGTGTTTGGAGGCAAAATGTTCGATGGCCCCCTTTAATTGAGCGCCACAGACCAATTGGCCGGTACAGTAGACATAGGCACCCTCGCGACCGACGGCCGATCCACAAATGGGGCAGTGATCCGGCATGCGAAAGGAGGCGTTACGCCGCTCACCAGAGACCGGGACCCGTTCAGCAATTGCGGGAATCACATCGCCGGCTCGTTCAACTTTGACGGTATCGCCGATCCGAATGTCTTTCCGCGCTACTTCATCGGCATTGTGCAACGTGGCTCGGCTGATGGTGACACCACCGACCTCCACTGGTTTCAATAACGCGACGGGTGTGAGGGTTCCGGTTCTTCCGACAGAGACGACGATATCCTGCACGACGGTGATTTCCTTGCGCGGCGTAAATTTATACGCGATGGCCCAGCGGGGGCTGCGAGACTTCATGCCCAGGCGACTCTGCCAGTCTCGGCGATTCACCTTCACCACCACGCCATCGATTTCATAGGGTAGCTGATCCCGCATCGATTCCGTTTCGCGATGAAAGGCCATCACCTCATCGATTGAAGTACAGAGGCGCCGATGTGTCGGCACGGGGAGACTCCACTGGGCCAAGGTCTCCAACTCATCCCAGTGTGTTGGTGGGACAGTCCCGGATACGGCCATAATTTCATAACAGGTCACAACCAGCGGACGGGTCGCGGTAATCGTGGAGTCCAGTTGCCGGAGCGAACCAGAGGCCGCATTACGTGGATTGGCAAAGGCATCTCCGCTCTGTTCCGTGATCCGGCGATTCAAAGCTTGGAAATCGTCGAGGCGCATATACACTTCGCCCCGCACGACAAGATGATCGGGGAGGTTGAATTGGGCATGTAATTGCAGTGGCAGGGAACGGATCGTGCGAAGATTGACAGTCACATCCTCTCCGATCGTTCCGTCGCCTCTGGTCGCCCCACGGGTAAAGACTCCATGGTTGTACGTGAGTTCGACGGATAGGCCATCGAATTTTGGTTCCGCACTGTACTCAATGGACTGGGCTTCCAGTTCGCGTTTCATCCGTTGGTCGAATGCCTGGACCTCGCGTTCTTCTACAATTGAGTCCAGACTGAGCATCGGCTGTTCGTGTGGAACCTTGACCAATTCCTGGAGCGGCGGTGCGCCGACACGTTGAGACGGAGAATCTGTCGTCACTAACTCTGGGTGAGCCTGTTCCAGTTCGAGCAGATCTCGAAATAGTTGATCGTACTGGGAGTCGGAAATCTCCGGGCGATCCTTGACATAGTACAGATAGTCATGGCGCCTGATTTCGTCTCTGAGGGCAATCAGTTTGGCAAGAATGTCGGTGTGAGCCATAGGACTGGATGGTGACGAACAGAGGAAGTGACGGTCCCGACCGTATCATAGGGCTAAGGAATGGGTCAAACAGCAAAGGCGCCATATTCGCTTTGACTTTCGCTGCGATAGACATTATTGTACTGAGACTAGTTGAGTCAATTTTTCATTGATTGGCAGCCATTGGCCACCCTTTGCTGCGGGAGGGAAAATCCCTCACGACCGTCAGAGGAAGTATCCATGAAAGGGGAGAATTGCATGAACAAGTCGAGGCCAAGACCCAGCTATCGAATCATTACCATCATCTGCGGAGGGCTGTTGCTAAGCGGATGTGTCATGGCAGAAAAATACGATGCAGAAAAGGCGCGCAGCCTGAATTTTCAACGCCTTCTGGCCCAAGAAGAAAAGCGCACCGGAGAGCTCGATAGTGAAGTGAAGCGGAGCAGAAGTGAGTTGATGGAGTATGAAGCCCGGAGTCGGGAACTGACGGCACAGCTACAAACCGCTCGGGAACAAATGGCCCGCGTGCAGGAAGAAGCCGAGGCGATGAAGGAATCTGCGCTGCTGGAACGCAAAGCCAAAGCCGATATGAAGCGCAAGCTCACACCGATGCGCAAGGCACTGCCGGTTGAACCGACCTCCGATGCTGTGGATCTGAGCGCATCGGCTCCTGGGACGGCCTCGGATGTTTCTGCTGTGCCCAGGCCAACAGATTCGTTGTTGGGAGGCGTGGGATCGCCCTCAGTTCATGTTGTGAGGCCTGGCGAAACGCTCTATCGGATCAGTCGGCGGTATGGCGTTTCGGTGGACAAGGTCAGAAAGTGGAACAAGCTGCCGGACGATATTATCGAGGTAG
Source organism: Nitrospirota bacterium (assembly GCA_016200355.1). Classification (GTDB taxonomy): domain Bacteria; phylum Nitrospirota; class Nitrospiria; order Nitrospirales; family Nitrospiraceae; genus Palsa-1315. Next base: position 32,434 of record JACQEY010000117.1, on the reverse strand, counting down.
GACAGAAACTCATCGTGGGCCAAGAGTAATAGGACGGCCATATGGCCCCGCCGCAATACTCACTCAGTCTAGACCAATTTCGTCAGTATGCCGGAGAGGGTAATCTCGTTCCGCTCTATCGAGAGATCCTCGCGGACTATGAGACCCCCGTTTCTGCCTTTGCTAAAATCGATCATGGCCCCTCAGCCTACCTCCTAGAGTCCATTGAGGGTGGTGAGAAATGGGCACGCTACTCCTTTCTCGGTAGTGGTTCACCCATTGTCGTGTATGAGGATCGTGGCGATCTTCTTGTCGTGCAGGGTACGCGCAAGAAGCGTATTGCGACCTGTGGGAATCCTCTCGAACGTCTAAGGGAGATGATGGACGGCTATCGCCCGGTGACCGTGCCGGGCCTTCCCCCGTTCGTCGGCGGCGCCGTCGGATATCTGAGCTACGACATGGTGCGTACGTTCGAGGACCTGGCCGCTCGGCAGAAGGACTCGCTCAATCTGCCTGACTTTGCCTTCCTGTTCACTGATACGATGCTGATCTTTGACAATGTGGCCCAGAAGATTAAAGTCGTGGCCACCGCCCATGTTACGACAAAGGGGGAACGCGGCATCAAGACCGCCTACCGTTCGGCAACGGAACGGATTGAACGCACGATTACAAGGCTCAGACGTCCGCTCCGCCGAACGCGTCCGCATCGCCGCCGCAAGCCGGTGACCTTTACGGCGAACATGAGCAAGGCAGACTTTGAGAAGATGGTCGTGCGAACGAAGGAATACATTCGGGCCGGCGACATCGTGCAAGCGGTATTATCCCAGCGATGGGAGACCAATGTTCAGGCGCCGCCTTTGCAGCTCTATCGCGCCTTGCGCGTGGTGAATCCCTCTCCCTATATGTATTACCTCCGTATCGCGGGGGTCGAACTGGTTGGCTCCTCTCCTGAGACGCTTGTCCGTTGCGAAAACGGCGTAATTTCCGTCCGCCCTATTGCCGGCACGCGCCGCCGCGGCGTCAATCTTGACGAAGATCAACGGATGGAACAGCGGCTATTGGCTGATGAAAAGGAACGGGCCGAGCATGTGATGCTCGTCGATCTTGGGCGGAACGATGTCGGCCGCGTGGCGAAGCCAGGCTCGGTCACTGTGGATTCGCTCATGCACGTTGAGCGGTATTCGCATGTGATGCACATTGTGTCGAATGTGACAGGGCAACTGGATGAATCGAAGACCTCATACGACGTGTTGCGCGCCTGCTTCCCTGCCGGCACGGTCTCCGGTGCGCCGAAGATTCGAGCGATGCAGATTATCGATGAACTCGAGCCCACGCGGCGCGGTCCCTATGCCGGCGCGGTGGGCTATTTTAGCTTCTCCGGCAATATGGACATGTGCATTAATATCCGGACGGTCGTCGTGAGAAAGCATCAGGCCTTCATTCAGGCCGGAGCCGGCATTGTGGCTGATTCGAACCCTGAACATGAGTATGAAGAGACCTGTAATAAGGCTCAGGCCATGATGAAAGCCGTCGAATTGGCCGAGCAGGGACTGGAATGAGCACGTAAGGCGTGATGGGTAAGGGGTGAGGCGATCAGAGGCTTGCCGATCCCCCCAACGTCTGACACCGCACGGTTTTTTTATGTTACTGATGATCGACAACTATGATTCCTTCACGTATAACCTCGTGCAGTATTTCGGGGAACTGGGTGAAGACGTTCGAGTATTCCGCAACAATAAGATTACGATCGACCAGATAGAGTTGCTACAACCTAGCCGCATCGTTATTTCTCCTGGACCCTGCACACCAATGGAAGCGGGCGTATCGGTCGAGACTGTCCGGTATTTTGGCGGGCGTCTCCCGCTTTTGGGCGTCTGCCTCGGCCATCAGTCTCTGGCAGTGGCGTTCGGCGGCGAAGTTGTCCGAGCCGAACGGTTAATGCATGGCAAAACGTCGAAGATCCAGCACGACGGGAAAACGATTTTTCATAAGCTGCCTACTCCCTTTGACGCGACACGCTACCACTCTCTGATTGTGAAGCGAGAAACGTTGCCGTCCTGTTTTGAAATCTCTGCCGAGACGAACGAGGGTGAAATCATGGGACTCCGCCATCGATCGCTGGGTATTGAAGGGGTACAGTTTCATCCAGAGTCGATTCTCACCACGTCGGGGAAGGATCTGCTTCGAAACTTCCTTAAGCTGTAGCGTGGCTCGCCCCGCTTCCGATCCATGATCAAAAACGCGATTGCTAAACTTGCCGACCGTTCCTCCCTCACCGAACAAGAAGCCGAGTCGGTGATGCTCGAGATCATGGAAGGCGCAGCGACTCAGGCCCAAATTGCCGCCTACTTGATGGGGCTCCGTCTGAAGGGAGAAACCGTCGAGGAAATTGCCGGCTCCGTGCGGGCTATGCGTGCCAAAGCCGTCCGCATCGCAATCGGAGATCCCCTGGTTGTGGATACTTGCGGCACGGGCGGGGACGGAGCCCACACGTTCAATATTTCCACCACAGCGGCGCTTGTCCTCGCAGGTGCAGGCATGACTGTGGCAAAGCACGGCAACCGTTCCGTGTCGTCCAAGTCAGGGAGTGCAGACGTCCTATCGGCCCTCGGGGTCAAGATCGATCTGCCGACTGAACGTGTGGCCGATTGTATCAATGAGGTCGGGATCGGCTTTCTCTTCGCCCCGCTCTATCATGGAGCCATGAAACATTGTGCCGCCCCAAGACAGGAAATGGGCATCCGGACTATATTGAATCTTTTGGGCCCCCTGACCAATCCTGCGGGAGCTACCATTCAAGTGCTCGGTGTCTATGAAGGTCGATTAACCTCTCTGCTGGGGAATGTGCTCATGCATCTCGGGTCGCAACATTGCTTTGTCGTCCATGGGATGGACGGGCTCGATGAGATCACACTCACTACAAAGACGCAGATTTCGGAAGCCAAGGGGGGTGTTCTCTCAAACTATCTTCTGGACCCGGGGGAATTTGGACTGGCGCTGGTTCCAGCTAAACAGCTGACTGGAGGGACTCCGCAAGAGAATGCCGCGATCACTCGCGACATTCTCCAAGGGCGGAAGGGGCCGAAACGGGACATCGTCTGTTTAAATGCCGCGCCGGCTCTTGTTGCAGGGCGCAAGGCGGCAACCCTTCAAGAGGGGTTCCTCCTGGCGGGCCAGGCTATCGATTCTGGTGCCGCGGCTGAGAAATTGGCCCGTCTCATCGCATTTACGAATAAGGGCTGATGCCATTGTGATTCTCTCTCGCATTCTTGAGCATAAGAAAGCGGAACTCCGGCGCAAGCGAAGCCGGGGCTATCTCTCCGAGTTGAAGGCGAAGATTCAAGACGCGCCAGGTCCACTCGGTTTTGCCGTGACCCTCGAAGCTACGAGAACGGGCGGCAGTCCTTCGCTGATTGCCGAAGTGAAAAAGGCCTCACCCAGTCTTGGCCTGCTCCGCCCTGAGTTTTCTGAGCGGTTCGACTATCTCGAAATTGCCAAGGCCTACCATGTCCATGGCGCCTCGGCGCTGTCCGTCTTAACCGACAAGGATTTCTTCCAGGGGAGCCTCGACTATCTCCGAGAGATCAAACAGTCGGTGCCCATGCCCGTCTTGAACAAAGAGTTCATGGTCGACGAGATTCAATTCTACGAAGCGCGAGCCTACGGGGCCGATGCAGTCCTCTTGATCGTCGCCGCGCTTGAACGGCAGCAACTGATCGATTTCTATGCCCTCGCCCGTGGGTTAGGGGTGGACGTGCTTATCGAGACCCATCATGAGCGCGAACTTGATAGGGTATTGGAGCGACTCCCGGAGGCGAGGCTGATCGGTATCAACAACCGAGATCTTAAGACCTTCACGACCGATCTGGCCATCACGCTGCGCTTGGCGAAACGGATTCCGTCCGGCAAGCTGATCGTCAGCGAAAGCGGCATCCACCAGCGCGCCGACGTCGTCCGGCTGGTCGAAGCCGGCATCCATGCCATGCTCGTGGGAGAATCGCTCATTCGAGCCGATGACATCGGGGAAAAGATTCGTGAGTTACGAGGAGTGCCGGCTCCGTCGCACGCATAGCAGGATGCTGAAAAAGCTCGCCAGCAGAGGAAGACTGTTATTTGGTTTATTTGGTTTGTCTCGTTTGTTTGGTTAAACAAGTCCGACTCGAAGAACTAAACAAACCAGATAGACCTGAGAAACCAGATGGACCAGACAGACCTGACTTCTCTAGACGTGCGGAGCGTTTAAGATGGCCGCTATACCCAAAGTCAAAATTTGTGGGATTACCAACGCTGAGGATGCTGCCGTTGCAGTCGAGGCGGGGGCCGATGCCTTGGGGTTCGTGTTCTATCTGAAAAGCCCCCGGTATATCGAGCCTACGCTGGCCAGGCAGATCATTATGAATCTGCCTCCCTTGGTGATACCGGTGGGTGTGTTCGTCGACGAAGACCAACAAGTGGTTCGGAGTCTGATGGATGACTGTGGACTCGCAATCGCACAGTTGCACGGAAATGAATCGGCGATCTATTGCAAAGAGTTGGGCCGTACTATCCTGAAAGCGCTGCGCGTGAAAGATCGGAGCACGTTTCTCGCTTTGGCGGAGTATCGTGGTCGGGCCGGTGTTCGAGGGTTCATACTGGACGCCTTTTCCGAGCAGTCTTATGGAGGCACTGGACAGGTGATCGATTGGCAACTGGCCGCAGAAGTAGCCAAGGCTGCGAACATTCTCCTAGCCGGGGGGCTCACCCCGGACAATGTCAAGAAAGCCATCCAGGCGGTACAACCGTACGGTGTGGATGTGAGCAGCGGCGTTGAGCAGGCGCCCGGCAAGAAAGACCACGCGAAAGTGCGTGCATTTATTCACGCCGTCAGAGTTGTCTCTCCAACATGACCCTGTTTATACTGCACCCGGCCTAAGCAGGCAGAAGGACGAAGATGAGTTCTGTTCCCAACAAGCAAGGCCGTTTCGGCGCGTATGGCGGACGCTATGTTCCAGAAACACTGATGCCTGCCCTGCTTGAATTGGAGCAGGAATATGCCCGTGTAAAAAAGGATCGAGGCTTTCAGTCCGAGCTCGCCTATTACTTGAAGCACTACGTCGGTCGTCCTACCGCTCTCTACTTTGCGCAGCGACTTACGAAGCGGCTGGGTGGAGCGAAGATTTATTTGAAGCGCGAAGACCTTTGTCATACCGGGGCTCATAAAATCAATAACGCGATCGGGCAAGGACTTCTGGCCAGGCGGATGAAGAAGCCTCGCATCATCGCTGAAACCGGAGCCGGCCAACATGGGGTGGCGACGGCGACTGTCGCGGCGATGTTTGGCCTTCAATGTGAAGTGTACATGGGGACCGACGATATGCGGCGTCAGGCGCTGAACGTCTTCCGGATGAGACTGCTCGGCTCGACTGTCACCGGGGTTGACGCAGGAAGCCGCACGCTCAAGGATGCCATCAGCGAAGCCATGCGGGATTGGACGACGAATATCCGCACGACCCACTACATCCTCGGTTCTGTGCTCGGAGCCCATCCCTATCCGATGATGATTCGGGACTTCCAATCCATCATCGGACGTGAAGCTCGGCGACAGATCCTGGCGGCTGAAGGGCGGTTGCCGGATTGCCTGATTGCCTGCGTCGGCGGGGGCAGCAATGCCATAGGACTCTTCCATGCATTCATCCGGGACAAGAAGGTAAAAATGATCGGCGTCGAAGCCGGCGGCCTGGGGGTCGCGAGCGGAAAACATGCCGCGCGTTTTTCCGGAGGAAAGCCGGGCGTCTTGCAAGGCACCATGACCTATTTGCTTCAGGGTGATGACGGACAAGTGAATCTAACCCATTCGGTATCAGCCGGGTTGGACTATGCTGCAATCGGCCCCGAGCACAGTTATTTGCGGGATCAAGGGCGAGCTGAATACACCTCAGTGACCGACGACGAAGCCATGGCGGCATTCGATCTATTGGCCAGAGAAGAAGGGATCATGCCGGCACTCGAAAGCGCCCACGCCATTGCTCACACGATGAAGGTCGCGCCCACGATGAAGAAGAGCCAGCTTCTGGTCGTGAATCTATCCGGCCGAGGAGATAAGGATGTCCAGCAGATCGCGAACATGCGAGGGATTACGCTGTGACCTCAAAGCTTGACCGCACCTTTGCACAGCTTCGGCAGCGAGGTGAAAAGGCACTCATTGCCTATGTCATGGCAGGCGACCCCTCACTGAAAGAGACAGAGCAACTCGTTGTGGCGTTAGAACAGGCCGGTGCCGATATCATTGAACTGGGTGTCCCGTTTTCCGATCCCATCGCCGATGGTCCCGTGATTCAACAGGCGGCAGAGCGAGCCTTGCGCAGTGGGACATCGCTTCGAACGATCATTTCCATGGTCACTCGTCTCAGGGCCAGAACCCAGATTCCGCTGGTCTTGATGGCCTACTACAATAGTATTCACGCATTCGGTCCTGAACGGTTTTGCCAGGAGGCTGCCCAGGCCGGTATCGATGGGCTCATTTTTCCTGACATGCCGCCGGATGAAGCAGGCCCGCTCAAAGGGCCGGCTGCCGCGGCTGGGCTTCCACTGATATTTCTTCTGGCTCCCACGAGCACGGCAGAGCGACGGACCTTTGTCGCGCGCCAGTCACAGGGCTTCGTCTATTACGTGTCGCTGACCGGCATCACCGGCGCGAAATTGGTCAACCTGGTCGATGTGGGTAAGAACGTCGAGAAAATTAAGAAGGTCACCCACGTTCCGGTAGCAGTCGGATTCGGAGTCGCAACGCCGGAAGATGCTGCTAAGGTTTCGGCCATTGCCGATGGGGTGATCGTCGGCAGTGCGATCGTCAAGCAGATCGCCGCATACCAGCAGAAACCGGAGATGGTGAAGCATGTGGCGGAATTTGTCCGCTCATTGAAAGCTGCCATGAGCGCGGCTCAGCCAAAAACCCGCTAGCAGGCTGCTGGAAAATCCATGTTGGTCCTGCAGAATTTCAATGGCCGGCACTTCGGGGCAAGGCAGTCTGTCCGATCTCTCGGGTTGATCTGCTTAGTTTCGTCCAACCAAAAAACCAGACAAACCAAATAGACCAAATGAACAAGAGATGAGGCGGGGACTATTATTTGGCTTGGGGGGGCATGGCTTTAATCATCTCAGCTGCCAACTCTTTCGCAAGATCCTTTAAATTCGGCCGATAGAACATATAGCTGCTCGACCGTTCATGTCGCGCCTTCCACACGGTGGTGCCGGTGGTGGCATCGACCAGACGGAGGCTGAGGCCCACTCGGCCGACGTTATCACCTTCTTTGCGCATGTATTCCCAAGAGTTCACCCGTACAACTAAGAACGAGTCCACGTTCAGCGCTTTGCCCAACTTTACAGCGGAATCCTTGTCGGACTGACCCGTCATTTCCAGGCGCGAGAAGTAGAACACCAACGCATCGAATGCCTCTTTCGAAGCCTGGAAGATATCCGTCACATTTTCAGGAGACACCACCCGCTCGATATTGGCGGTCTTGTTCAGGGCGCCGGACAAGACCTCTTGAATATCCTCGCGTGCGTTGTCGTATTGGCTTGCCATGGGGGGAAGCACCGCAATGGCTTGAGGCCGGAACATTCTCGCGCCTGGTCCCTCCCACACTTCCTGTAAGCCGCCACAGCCGGCGACTACGAGAGGGAGAAGGCAGAGGAGGATGGCACGTCGCAGTTGATGAAGCGTACACATGAATTCAGTATACCATTAGAATGTCAAAGAGGCAGAGCCAGACACTAGTGCGCCCTGTTCTCGGAAGTCATACCCGCCACCTACATCGATACGGAGTGCAAAGATCCGTAGGCCCAACCCTGCAGTAGGGGTGAAGGGTGTCCCGGCATCTTTCATATTCTTGAAGGCGCCGAGGCGGAACGACAGGAATTCGGAGAGGATGGTCTGTTCAGCTCCTAGACTCAACACCTGGCTCTTGATGCCTGGAACAAAGGTTTTGTTCGAGGTCGCATCCACATCTGCTGTCAACGTCAATGAGGAATAGGGGTTGACGGCGACACCGCCTCGAACCTGGGGGCCAAGTTTCAGCTCTCCTCCGCCGACATCATCAAAGGTCGGTTGATTGATGTCTTTCGCCACCAGTCCAAAGCGCAGCCAGGATGATGGGCGGTAGATGGCTCCCACGTCGATACCGAAGGTGGTCGAAATCGTGGCTTTCCCGAAATTGTCGTGAATGGACACGTCGGTCCCTCCAGTGAGGAGGGTGCTCCCACTGTAGGCGGCGCCTTGAAGAATTTTTCCCGTCACACCGATAGAAAACATTTTATCGGAAAAGGCATAGGCATAGGAGAACGCCACCTGTCTGGCCTCAAGTCCACGAAGTGCCATTTGTCCTGTAAGACTGATGGGGGTGCCAGGCCCGCCAGGCTGGGAGGGCTGTACAGGAGTAGAAACAAAACCCCCACCGGTTGCGACATCCGACACGTTAAGTCCGAAGGCATGCTCCCCCAAGTGTCCTTTGATATAGAGCCCTGCTGATCCATTTACCGACACTGTCGCGCCTGGTCGATTGATGCGATTGGCGATGTCTTGGGCCTTGGCTAGATTAGTGGCCGAGGTATCAGTCGTATTGAAGTTTTCAAGGTCGTGGACCGCGTCGGCGATGCCGAGACGATCGATCACCTGTCCACCGCCTTGAATCCTGACATCCACCGTCTGGGTCATCGCGAGTCCGGCAGGGTTCCAATAGGTGGCCAAGGAGTCCGTCGTCACAGCCACGCCCGCGCCACCCATGCCCGTTGCTCGAGGTCCAACGGCGACGAATTCCAAGGCCATCGACTGTGCAGGAACTATGAGGCCCAAGAAGATCACAGCGGCACGCAGAGACCGATAATACGACATAGGAGAACAATTCCTTGTGAGTTGAGAGACTTTGCTGAGTTTATTGGATGAAATGGCTCTCGTCAAGGTTAGACGAGCGATCCTATTGTGTGTAAACGATGGGTTGATTTGGCACGGGAACGATCCGGCGAAGACGGCGGGATATCACAATATCGCTTACACAATTTGGCCGTCCTGCATATGCACGATCCGGTCGGCTTGGGCAGACAGTTTGTCGTTGTGGGTGACAATCACGAAGGTCGTCCCGCGGGCCTTATTCAGTTCACGCATCATCGCAAAGAGCGCCTCGCCCGTATGGGTGTCCAGATTTCCTGTCGGCTCGTCAGCCAACACAAGATCGGGCTTCTGCAAGAGGGCTCGTGCGACCGCCACGCGCTGCTGTTCACCGCCGGATAATTCACCAGGTTTGTGATGCAGCCGAGCTCCCAGTCCAACTTCCTGCAACAACGCAATGGCTTCTGGTTCAATATCTACTGGTTGCCGTCGCTGGATCAGCGCCGGCATACAGGCATTTTCGATCGCGGTGAATTCCGGCAGGAGATGATGAAACTGGAAGACAAACCCAATACGCCGATTCCTGAAATCCGCCTGTTCACCTTCCGACATCTGGAACACATCCTGGCCGTCGAAGTGGACCGTCCCTTTCGTAGGACGATCGAGGGTCCCGATAATATGGAGCAGCGTGCTCTTTCCGGCTCCCGAAGCCCCGACAATCGCAATCAATTCGCCTCGCTGAATCTGTAGATTAACACCCTTCAGCACTGTGAGGGTTTGTCCTCCCATCGGGAATGATTTATACAGGTCGGTGACGGTGATCACGCCGGAGTTCCAGAATGAAAGGAAAATGATGAAGGGGCTGGCATGATCATTCGTAGCGCAGCGCGGCCACCGGTTCGAGTTTGGCTGCCTGGAGCGAGGGATAGACCGTGGCGGCGAAGCTAATAAGAATTGCAGAGCCTGCCACAAGGAAGACATCCATCGCTTGTACGTGGACGGGAATTCGCGAAATGTAATAGACCGAGGGATCGAAGGTCCAAAATGTCTGGATCAGCCAAAGAAACGTATAGCCGAGCGGAATGCCGATGGCGGTTCCGGACAGGCCGATGATCAATCCGTTCAGCATGAAAATACGCCGAATGCTTTTGCGTGTCGCGCCCATGGCTTTGAGGATTGCAATCTCCTTTTGTTTTTCCGTCACGATCATTGTGAGGGTACTGACGATGTTGAAGGAGGCTACGATCGTGATCAGCACCAACAAGAGAAACATCATTGTCTTTTCGAGTTTGAGAGCCGAGAACAGATTGCGATTCATCTGCATCCAGTCGCGCGCGCCATAGGCGAAGCCGAGCGACTGTTCCACGGAACGGGCCGTCTCGTCCGCGTGGAAGACGTCCGTGACTTTAATTTCGATGCCCGTCACGGTGTGTCCCATGTTGAAGAACTTCTGTGCCTCCGCGAGGTCGATGTAGGCCAACGACGAATCGTACTCGTACATGCCGGATTGAAATAGAGCGACCAGCGCAAAGGTCCTGATCTTGGGTACCATGCCGATCGCACTGATCGGACCAGCGGGAGGGGACACGACATTGACCGTATCACCGACAAAGACGCCGAGCCGCAGCGCCAATTCCTTACCCAGGATGATGCCGGGTTTTTCCGTCTCGACTGCTGGGCCGTTCGGATCATCGACCGGTGATTGCTTCACCTTGACCGGCCTGCTGAGATCGGCCAACTCTCCAGTCGAGAGATTCTTGGCCAGCTCGGTCACCGTCGCTTCGCGTTGCGGGTCGATGCCACGGATCACAATGCCTTGCACGCCGCTCTGGGTCGTAAGCAAGACCTGCTTGAGCACAAACGGGGTGGCCGCCACGACGCCGGGCACAGCTGTCACCTGTTTGGCGACGGGATCGTACTCGCTCATGCTGTCTTTCATCCGATCCTGCACAATGATATGGGCCGTTGTCCCAAGAATCTTTGCCTGAATGTCTTCTTTGAAGCCGGTCATGATGCCGACCGTCCCAATCAGGGCAGCCACACCGAGTGTGATCCCGGCAATAGAGACTACGGTGTTCAATGAAATTGTCCGATTCAGGCGCTTCGCGCGCAGATATCGCAATCCGACAAAGATTTCGTAGGGGAGGGCCACCGTTATTTCTCGGGTCTGAGTTGAGGAAAGAGCACCACGTCGCGGATCGACGCTTGGTCGGTAAAGAGCATGATCAACCGGTCGACGCCGATGCCTTCGCCCGCGGTCGGTGGCATGCCATACTCCAAGGCTCGCAGGAAATCTTCGTCGACCAGATGCGCCTCTTCGTCGCCCGCCGCCCGCTGCGCCGCCTGCCCTTCGAATCGTTCCCGTTGATCCAGTGGATCGTTCAACTCTGAAAAGGCGTTCGCGATTTCACGGCCTGCAATGTAGAGCTCAAAGCGATCGGTCAGCGCCGAATTCGAATCTTTGCGCCGTGCGAGCGGGGAAATTTCAATCGGGTAATCGGTAATGAAGGTAGGCTGAATCAGATTCGGCTCGACCGTTTCCTCGAAGATCTCGTTCACGATATTGAAGAGCGGCCATTTCGGATCGATTGCGATACCCAGAGTGTTGGCTGCCGCAATTGCCTGTTCCCTATTCTCAAGGACGGAGGGATCGAGGCTGTTCACTTCTAGAATCGCTTGATGATACGACCAACGGCGCCACGGAGGCGTGAGCGTGATCTCTTTACCCTGATAGTCGATGACTGTTTTACCGAGGACCTGTTGCGCCAAGGAGGAGACGAGTTCTTCAGTGAGGATGATCAAGTCTTGATAGTCGGCATAGGCCACGTAGAACTCCAGCATCGTGAACTCTGGGTTGTGAATCGTCGAGATGCCTTCGTTCCGGAAGTTGCGGTTGATTTCAAACACGCGGGGAAAGCCGCCCACGATCAACCGCTTCAAATAGAGTTCCGGCGCGATGCGGAGATAGAGATCGACGCCGAGCGCATTATGGTGGGTGACAAACGGTTTCGCTGTCGCGCCACCGGGAATCGGATGCATCATCGGTGTTTCGACTTCAAGGAAGCCTCGTTCGATCAAAAAGGCGCGAATGCCGGCGATGATTCTGCTGCGCGTGGCGAAAATGCCATGGACTTCTGGATTGGCAATCAGGTCGACATAGCGCTGTCGATAGCGGGTCTCCACGTCCGTCAACCCGTGCCACTTCTCCGGAAGAGGTCTGAGGGCCTTGCTCAGGAAGGTCAGCTGTGCGACATCAACGGTGAACTCATTGGTCTTCGTGCGAAAGAGGGTGCCGGTTACGCCGATCCAATCGCCCAAGTCGAGCAGTTCGGCGATGCGATAGCCCTGCTCCGAGAGATGATCCTTCTTGAAATAGACCTGAAGCCGGTCGGATCCATCTTGCAACACTGCAAAGCCGGCCTTGCCGAATCGCCGTAGTGCGACGATGCGTCCCGCAATAGTGCAGGAAATTTTTTGTTCTTCCAGCACCTCTTTGGTTTTCTCGGTATGGAACTTGATGAGTTGGCCCGCACGGTCCTTCACTTCGAATCGTGTGCCGTAGGGGGCCACGCCCGCTTCACGCAGGGCGTCGAGCTTTTTGATGCGTTGCTGCTGCTGCTCGTTCAGTTCGTCCATAATTGCTTCAGGCTTAAGGCAATGGGCAAGGGCTAGAGGGGTGGTTCATCCATCGCCTCTTGTCCTGCGCATGTTGCCATTTTCCCTTTCAGGTAGGCCTCGATGAACCCGTCCAGATCGCCGTCCATGACGGCGGCCACTTGGCCCACTTCGTAGCCGGTCCGGTGGTCTTTGACCATTTGATAGGGCTGGAACACATACGATCGAATTTGGCTGCCCCAGGCAATGTCCTTCTTCTCCCCGACGATTGCATTGAACTCCGCCTCTTTCTTTTTCAGTTCTAGTTCATAGAGGCGCGCCTTTAAGACCTTCATTGCGCCGTTGCGATTCTGGAGCTGTGACCGTTCGTTCTGACATTGCACCACGATCCCGGTCGGCAGGTGTGTCATACGGATGGCCGTCTCGACCTTATTCACATTTTGGCCGCCGGCGCCGCCGGCCCGAAAGGTGTCGATCTTGAGGTCTTTGTCTTCGATCACGAGGTCGATATCTTCATTCACCTCGGGATAGACGAAGACCGAGGCAAAGGATGTATGTCGCCGCTTATTCGCATCGAAGGGTGAAATGCGCACCAGCCGATGCACGCCTGCTTCGGCCTTGAGATAGCCATAGGCATAGGCCCCTGTCACTAACAGCGTCACACTCTTCACGCCCGCTTCTTCTCCTGGGAGCAGGTCCAATGTTTCGACTTTGAATTTCTTGTTCTCGGCCCAGCGGATGTACATCCGGAGCAGCATCTGCGCCCAGTCCTGCGATTCTGTTCCACCGGCGCCGGGATGGATCGCCACAATCGCATTGTTGGGGTCCAGTTCGCCCGAAAGCAGAAGCTCAAGCCGTAGGGCCGCGAGTTTCGGTTCGAATTGATCCAGCTCGAACGTCAACTCCTTCAGGAGCCCCGCATCACCACTTTCTTCTGCCAATTCAAGTAACGCGCCCAGATCGTTCATCTTCCCATCGATATCCCGCCACTGTTGGAGGTCGTGCTCAATCGTGGACTTCCTGCGGCCGATCTTGGCGGCCTTCTGAGCGTGGTTCCAAAAATCCGGCTGCGAGGTCTGTTGTTCCAAATGTGCCAACTCGGTCGTCATGCGGGCGAAGTCAAAGATGCCCCCGTAGTTCCGTTACCAATTGCTCGACGGCTCGCACACGATTTTTTACCTCATCTAACATGGAGCGATCCTTTCTGATTATACCGGTACTGCATCGGGCTCAGATTCCTTGGTGCGGAACAAGCCGAACAGGAACAAAAGCGCGCAGATTATAGCACAGCCGTAGGCAAACACATCGCCGTGCCGGCTGTAAAACGTATGCGGACGCCAGACCTGCATCGTCGCTTTGACTGCTTGTTCCGTGAAGATCGGCGTCGCTTCAACGATGCGCCCGAATGGGTCGATGAACCCGGAAATGCCGGTATTGGCTGAGCGAGCAAAGGCTAAATGATTCTCGACGGAACGAAACACCACCATGGAAAAATGTTGTGAGGCAGCCGATGAGTGGCCAAACCAGGCATCGTTCGTCACGGTCACCAAGAACTCGGCGCCATTCGAAGCGAATTGCCGCACCAGGTTTGGAAAGATCACTTCGTAGCAGATTGCCACTCCAAAGCTTATCGGTCTCGGTGTCGCCCCAGCATTGCTGGCAGCTGCCGATCGGGGCTTCGGCGTCAACGTCAAGACCGTCGGACCAGTTCCCGCTTCGAAATCGCCGATCCCTTCTACCAATTTGTCGAGGAAAAACAAGAGCGAAGATTTGAGCGGAATATATTCTCCGAAGGGGACCAGATGATGTTTGTCGTAGCGTCCCAACACCTGGCCGTCAGGGGAGAGGAGGTAGGCGCTGTTCAATAGGTAGGGCCGCCGATCTGGGTAGTAACGTAGGGCGGGGCTTCCAAATAAGATCGGGGCTTGGGCTCGATTGGCCAGGGCAATGAGTTGCAGCTGATAGACCGGCTCACGCTCAAAGACGAACGGTGTTGCCGCCTCCGGCCAAACCACTAAATCTGTGGCACGGCCGAGCCGTTCGGTCAGCTGGTCAAAGTGTGCGAGAGTCTGTTCTCGATAGGCGGTATCCCACTTCACGGCCTGATCGATATTCGGCTGCACCACTCCCACACTGATGGACGATCGGGGAATACCAGAAAAAGGCGTTTCAGATAACGTTGCAAGACCATATTGCCACGAAAGTGTGACCACCAATGTCGCCATCGCTGCGAGTTCCCAGGGAAGCCTTGCCGGACGGAAATTCCGGAAGTACGGCATCAACCAGGACAAGAATTCCGCCAGCGCGACATTCACCAGTACAATAAGGAAGGAAACTCCGTAGACCCCCATGTGGTCCGCAATCTGAATGATCTCAATCTGGCGATATTGGGAATAGCCGAGGAGTCCCCAGGGTAATCCGCTCAACACATATGTCCGGATCAGTTCGAGGGTCACCCATAGGCAGGGAAATACAAAGAAACCGTAGCGAGGAATCAGGGTTCGAAACCACACGGCCCCGGCAGAATAGAGACCGACATAGAGGCCAAGATAGGCCGTGAGCAGTAACATGAGGCCGTAGCTGATCGCCAGCGGGACCTTGCCGTAGGTGTTCATGGCAGTGACCACCCAGGACATCATGCCGGTAAAGGCAATCGTGCCGGACAGCCAGCCGATCCAAAATGCCTGCGCTTTGTTCTTGCCGTCCAACGCCCAATGCAACGGCACGAGGGCGATCCAGGCCAATAGTCCCAGATCAGATTTTGGAAAACTTAGCGGGAGGAACAGCCCGCTCGCGCCGGCAAGCACGAGTGAACGCGCGAGGGAATGGGTCATGAACCGCACCTTAGCGAAAGCTAGAGAGGGATGCAACTTTCGGTTCGGAAAGAAGATACTCGCCCGCACCCCGTCATGGACAGGGGGCGAGATTTGGGGTTGACGGACACCTATTGAGCACCTATAAGTATGAGCGGTACTCTGGCATTCAGATCTTCTAGCTTGTAGGGAATAGTCCAAGACGATAGAGCAGACTATCCTGACCCTGACGAAGCGGCACGATTGATGATCACGACAAATTAGGAGGCTCTACCATGAATCGAAAAGTTATCAGCTTGTGTCTGAGTCTGGGCCTCATGTTTCTGCTTGCGAGCTGCGCTGGTAAGAACGTTTCCTCCTCGTCCGGCGATGAGTTCAGTAAGGCCAAGGCCGAGGCGGTCCAGCCGGATGCGATCAAGACAGTACCACTGGAGCGTTCATTCGACCGGCCATCCGGCAGTGTACCCTCCAACCGCGCGCTTGAGACGGGCGGAGTGTCCGCCACCAACGCATTGGGCGACGTATTCTTCGATTACGACCGGTTTCAAATCCGCAAGGATGCCATGCCGGTGTTGGATGCCAATGCCGGATGGCTTCGCGCCAGTGGGAGCAAGACTGTGCTGATCGAAGGCCATTGCGATGAGCGGGGCACTGTGGCCTACAACCTCGTCCTGGGCGAGAAACGGGCGCGTGCCACCAAGCAATACCTCCAGGATCTTGGCGTCCCGGCTTCGCAGCTCCAAATCACAAGCTACGGAGAGACGAGGCCCTTCTGCAAGCAGCAGAACGAGGACTGCTATCAACAGAATCGGCGGGCACATTTCGTTGCCAAATAATCGTGAGTTCGGTCGGGCCATCTTGTTGCAGATACCAGACATCGATTAGGAAGGAGGCCCTGTGAACCACTATCAATTTCTCGGCATCGGGTTTCTGGGAATTTGTCTGGCCGCAGGCTGTGCAGGTAAAGGCGAGCGCATCGATCTGACAGTCCCCATAGTGAGCGAGGTCGGTGAGAAAGTCGTTGCGATGAGTTCCCCGACCGTCGCGATTCAGCCGTTTGAAGACCATCGCACCGACCGATCTCACCTCGGCATCCGACATCACCTCTGGGGCGGCGAGAGTCATTTCAGCCTCTCCAGCAGTACCCTTAGCGAGGCCACGGCAGAGGCCTTCGCCGACTATCTCAAATGGAAAGGCTGGAACGCGACTGTTGCCAAAGGCAACAGGACAACCGGGGCAGACATAACCATCACCGGTACACTGATCGATGTCGGGGTGGATGCCACAAGCGGTATCGGACAGACCGCTCTTCACGCCACAAGTCGAATAGCCATTGAAGTGCAAAATCACGCCGATGGCAGTCAAGTTCGTGAGACCCTCACCAGTAGTGGAACCAACCAGGTTTTCTGGTTCGACCCAGAGGATGCCCAGGAGTTGCTCAACGAACTCTACAACAAAAATTTCGAGAAGTTCATGGCCGACACCAAGATCGACGGTACGATCCTCAAGCTCAGGAAATAGAGTGCTCCATCATTGCGTGGATAACGCTGTGATGGCGGGATATGGCTTCTCGGCATCGCTCCTGAATCGAATACGAAATAGGAGCGTGGGAGTAACATGGAGCGACGACAACACCGGCGAGTGCCGGCACAGCTGCAGGGATTCCTGTTGGGAAACTCACATGAGATCGAAGCGGTGACCCTCGACCTCTCGGTCGGTGGCGCCAGGTTCGATTGCGACATCGAAGTCTATCCCGGCAAGGTGATCCGTGTGCGACTGGTCATTCCCGGTGCGGAAGAACCAGTCTCGATCGAAGAGGGGCGTGTGCAGTGGGTCGGAGAGGACACATTCGGGGTCTCGTTTCAGAACGTCAGTCCAGCTGAACTCGATGAACTCGAGCAGCTCATTGACGAATATGAAGAAGCCGAAGGCAGCGGCCATGCATAGTGAGCCAATCCTTGACTCGTCCGCATCGGAAGAATATTGTATATTCGTGGGAGGAGCTTAACACCCCGAGGGAATATGGTTCATGAGGGGGTCGAGCGTCGGGATGGTGTGCAAGCCCAGCTTGACTGGGAAGCCTAAAGTCCCGCCAAGATCACCGCCGTACCTATGCATTCCTCGGTAGGTGCGCGCTCCTCCCACCCTAATCTTCTACTCATCCTAGTTGGCGGTTTTCCCCATCGTACCCCCCCCCGCCATGGGCCGCTGCGCTCCTCTCACTAGCGTGAAGAGGTCCGCTGTGTTATCTCAATCGTAAGAGATGATACGTGAAGGTTTATCGAACCTGTCCGGTGTCCTCGCCTGACTGATATAAGAGGATGAATGGCCACGCACAAGCTACCTGTATCTGCGTCCAAGAAAATAACTCCACGAGAAGCCTCAACAGTGACGGCGGTGGAAATGGGCGCGCGGCAGCGCGAGATTTCCGTTTCCGAGTTCTTCACCAAGAACCGGCATTTACTCGGGTTCGACAACCCTCGCAAAGCCCTGTTGACCTGTGTCAAGGAAGCGGTTGACAACGCCTTGGACGCCTGTGAGGAAGCTGGAATCCTTCCTGAGGTGACGGTACAGCTGGAGGTCGTGGCTATCGGATCTTCAGCTGTGCTGCCCGCAAGCCAGGCGACACGCTTTCGAGTGACAGTGGTAGACAACGGCCCCGGGATCGTTCGCCAGCAGATTCCGAAAATCTTCGCGAAACTTTTGTACGGCTCCAAGTTCCATCGCCTGCGTATGAGCCGCGGCCAGCAAGGGATCGGCATTTCAGCGGCAGGGATGTATGGCCAACTGACGACCGGCAAACCGGTGAAGATCATCTCACGTATCGGTCCCAAAGCCGCAGCACATTATTTCGAAGTGCAGATCGATACAAAGAAGAACGAGCCGCTGGTCCATGAGAACAAACAGATCGAGTGGAGCCAGCCTCGCGGCACGCAGGTGGCGATCGAAGTCGAAGGGCGCTACCAGAAAGGCCGCGCATCGGTGGACGAGTATCTCGATCAGACGTCTATTGCCAATCCCCACGTGCGACTCATGTATCGAACGCCGGAAGGCGAGACAAAGGAATATCCACGCGCCTATCACGAACTGCCGCCTTCACCGAAGGAAATCAAGCCTCATCCCTACGGTATCGAGTTCGGCATGTTCCTCAAGATGCTCCAGGATGCCAAGAGCCAGACACTTTCAAGCTTTCTGTCGAGCGATTTCTGCCGGGTGACGCCTGCGCTCGCGGATGAAATGTGCAAGACGGCAAAGATTTCGCCCAAGGCAAAGCCCCGTGACATTCGCGGCGCGATTGCCGAATCGCTCTATCACACGATTCAGGCGACGAAGATCATGGCGCCGCCGACCAATTGCCTTTCGCCGATCGGTGAGAAGGCGATCCTCTCGGGTCTCTACAGACAGATCAAAGGGGAGTTCTATACCGCGGTGAGCCGGCCTCCCTCCGTCTATCGCGGCAATCCCTTCATTATCGAAGCAGGGCTCGCCTTCGGACAAGCACCGGGTAGCGCGGCGAAGTCTGAGAAGCCGGCGCAGCCGCTGGCGGAGGGGGAGAAGGAAGAGGGGGAATCGGAACTGGCGCGTGTGATTCGCTACGCCAACCGGGTTCCGTTGCTGTATCAGCAATCCGCTTGTGCGATCTTCAAGGCGGTGCTTGCCACAACCTGGCGCAACTATGGAATCAGCCAATCATGCGGAGCTCTGCCGGCCGGGCCGATGGTCATCTTCGTGCACATCGCCTCCGTCTGGGTACCCTTTACGAGCGAGTCCAAAGAAGCAATTGCGGAGTACGACGAGATTCACAAGGAAATTACCCTCGCGCTCCGCGAGTGTGGCCGGCGACTTGGGCTTTTTCTGCGCCGACGCGAACGGGCGGCGAGCGAATACCGGCGGCGTAATATCTTCGAACTCTATATTGAAGAAGTCGTCGAAGCCTGTAACCGTCTGAAGGGCGGGAAGCTGCCCACCGAAAAGCTCAAAGCGCAGCTGCAAAAGATTGCGTCCTCACGGACTGGCGGCATCAAGACGGATGAAACGCTCGGCAAGACCGGCGCAGGACCGGAAGGTCTGCCGCATTCCATCATCGTCACAGCTGAAGGCGTTGATGGAGAGACACCACTGGCAGTCGGCGTTTCAGACACAGAACCTATCGAAGAAAATCCGGCTCCATCGAAACCTGCCCGGAAAGAGACTGCGAAGGCGAGGCCTGCTAAGAAGAAATCATCCTCACAGCGACCAGCAGGGGCAGTTCGCAAAGGTCGCAAGGCTCGCCTGACAGGGAAGAAAAAATAGGACGACGCATGGCCAAAACGAAGATAACGAAGAACGGGACGGTCGAGAAAAAATTGATCGGGCTGGCTGATCTGGTGATCACAGCCGCGCAGCGGGCAAAAGATCCGACGATGGCGATTCCGATTCGCGCGCTTTCGAACGTGACGTTCAACGAACGCAAGGGCCTGCTCGAGATGGGGGAGAAGAAACAGGCCCGTTCATTTTTCAACGTAGGCATGGCCAAGAAATTTATGCAGACCATATTGGTCGCGGACGCCCTCTCCGAATTACAGCGTGCGGAGTTGACGACCTCGCTTAGAGAGATCTATTACCGGACCAAACACACCATTCAGGACTCGCACGAGAATACATTCGATACCCAGGATGAATCAGACCCGATTATTGAAGATCTGGAAGTGTCGCTCGTGGCACTCCGTGAAGAATTGCATGTGCGCGCGGAGAACGGCGGGAGTGTGGTCGGCCCACTCGTGCTCGGGGATGATGGCGATCGCGTGGATTGCGCCAAGCTGGGCAAAGGTGGCTACTCGGTCCCATCGATTGTCGAGCCGGAGTATGTGGAGATCCGCCGCTGCACGGCGGACTTCGTACTGTTGGTGGAGAAGGGCACTCAGTGGAATCGTCTCTCCGAGGACAAATTCTGGCGTCGCTATAACTGCGTGCTGCTGACAGGGAATGGACAACCTCCCCGCGGGGTCCGCCGTTTGGCCAGGCGGCTGCACGAAGAGTATCGGCTCCCGGTCTATGTCCTGGTCGATAACGATCCCTGGGGGTACTACATCTATTCCGTCGTCAAGCAAGGCTCGATCAATCTGGCCTTTGAGAGCCAACGGATGGCGATTCCCAAAGCCAAGTTCATCGGGCTTTCCAGCGCCGACCCAGAACGGTACGAACTTCCGCGCAACGTCGGGATCAAACTGAATGAGAAGGACATCGCCCGGGCGAAAGAGCTTCTCAACTATCAGTGGTTCCAGAAACCGGCTTGGCAGGCAGAAATCAAGCGGATGCTCGCGAGCGGACTCAAGTACGAACTGGACGCCCTCGCCAACAAAGACTTCCAGTACCTCACGAAAAAATATCTTCCGCGAAAACTGAAAGAGAAGGACTGGCTGGACTAACCCGGCCCCTTTTCTTTCGTCATATCCCGCGATCAGGATTTACTTATCGGGTAACATCAGATAGAGCCCCACCACAATGATCGGCGCCATGACATACATCGCTTTCTTGCCGAAGCTATCGTAGACGCCATAGATCAAGATTGCGCCCATGAAGGTGAAGTAGAGCGATCCGATTCCTCGGTACCCCCCATGTTCTTCCGCCAGGGCCAGCGCGGGCGATCCCAGGATCAGTATGGCCAAAAAGGTTGCTAGTCTTTTCATCTCAAACTCCTTCCGATGATGTTACGTCCGCATGACTGCATACCGATGATGGCTACCGCTGCGCAGACAACAACGCCCTCATGGCGAAGTCTTCCAAGAGGGCGTAACTCTCTTATTGAACGATGCTGTGTGGCTGGATTGGGCGAGACTAACAAGGGGTCACCGTACATCTCTGTGTCGTATGGATAAGAGATGCCAATTTGCGCCTTCTCATAGTCGGAAGTCAAACCAGCGTCAGAGGGGGTGAGGCGCGATTTCGGTGAAGGGTTAGGGGTTAGTGGTGTGGATGGTACGATGAGTTCGGTCCCGCCGCACGAAGGAGGGTATTAGGACAGGCTTTCAGGCTGAGCAATCAGAAAACATTCCTGAGCTAGCCCCACTTTCGTGGACACCTCCCAGGGGCTATTGTCCCCTTTTTGAGGTGTCCACGAAAGTGGGGCTAGCTCACTTTGCCTTCCTGCTCGCAAATTGGACCTATTCTGGTGGCGAACCAATCTTTATGGTCCGTGATGTGATTCTGATTCCCGATGACGAAGTAACGATGGATGCGCGCGGTTGGAATTTGGATATTGAGTCGATTGTCAGAGTGATCAATTCCGCGATCAAGTCTAGCGAAGCGTTGATTGAAGTCCATAATCATGGCGGAACCTTCCCAAGGTTTTCAGCAACAGACCGATATGGTCTTCGGGAGTTCTCAGCGTATGTCCTTAGTTCCCTTCCGTAGCGGGGTCACACCTCCAGCAAGTGGTTTCACGCGATGATGATGAGAGATCGGTGAGCCAATCTTTTGATCGACAGCTTCCCTGGTTTACTGAAGAAGGTCAAAGAGAAATCGGCCGAGTAAGAGTTGGTGTGGTAGGAAACGGGGGAACTGGTTCGCAAATCATTGTGGCGCTTACATATATAGGTTGTCGTGATTTCGTATTGGTTGACGATGACATTGCAGAGGATCACAGCATGAACCGGCTGGTCACTGCGACACTAGATGAAGTCGGGAATGCAAAGGCCATTCTGGGAGGACAATACATTCGAAATCATGCACCTGAGGCGCATACGCGAATAATCCAAAGCAAACTTCAAACGGCCGAAGCGTTGGATGCGTTGAAGGATGTTGATGTGCTCTTTGGATGTGTGGACAATGATGGTGCTCGTTTAATACTCAACGAATTGGCATTAGCCTTTTCGATTCCACTGTTTGATTTGGGTGTGGAAATTGAGGCCAAGGAGGGGTGCGTTACGGCTGCTTGCGGTAGGCTTGCAGTAGTGTTACCTGAGGGCCCGTGTCTTACTTGCATGGGCCAAATTGACGTACACGAAGCCAGATTTTTTCTCAGCACACCAGAAGAGCAAGCCTTCCAGGTGAGGAGAGGTTACGTTTCTGGAATGGACATAAAGGCACCTGCCGTGGCACCACTTAATGGAGTGGTTGCCAACGTTGCAGCATTAGAGTTTGCAATCTATTTATCTGGGCAGCGCACTACAAGCCCCTTCACGGAATATGATTTGCTCGGTACGAGTCGCGGGAACGATAGCCAGTGGTTAACTCCAAGACGGATCAAGGCTGTTTCTGGGTGCATAGAATGTACTATGAGAGGTAAGGGGGATAGCGCATCGATCGTAGAACGTTATGCCAGAGAAGAGAAAGTCGAGGCGTTATAAGCTCTCGGAAAACACAAAGGTGTATAGAATTCTTGTTTCACGGGGCGATAAAACGGGGATGTTCTGCTTTTCGGGGCTGGCCTGGCGGCTTCCCGTTGTGTGCGCGTTCAACGAGGGCCTTCTGAGGCCGCGCGTTGCGCTAGGATAGGGAATCGTCAGACGGTTCTTTTTTTTCCTTCCTTCCCACCATATTAGAGGGGAGTGGCCAAGGTTGCCCTCGACTGCGCGCATCGAACGAGGGCCTTCCTAGGCCGCGCGTTCTGCGAGCAAGAAGGGCACCTTGTCGCTTCCTGGTCTTTCTTAATTCGAATTCACCAGCCAGTTAGGCAATGAGGTTGATTCAGGAAGAGTGACCGTATTCCTGCGGTTAAGTTTTGAACCCGATTCGTTTGACCTTGGGCTCTGGCTCCGCCATGAGTTCACGAATCGCCTCGAAGACGACTCGAAACTGGCTGTCGTATTTCTTTTCCAATTCACTGAGTCGCCGGGCAAGTCCCTTGTTCGAACCGATCATCTCTCGAAGCTGAACAAACGCTCTCATGATGGCAATGTTCACTTGAATGGCACGTTCGCTATGCAGCACGCTCGAGAGCATGGCTACGCCTTGCTCGGTGAAGGCGTAGGGGCGGTATTTTCTGTGCTGCCCACGACCTGTCTTTAAGGTCGCAAATTGCGACCTTAAACGTTCGACTTCTTCAAGTGTCAGCTGGAACATAAAATCTGAGGGAAATCTCTTCTTGTTGCGCTGGACTTGTTCGTTAAGCCTCTTTGGGAGAACGCCATACAGACTTGCCAGATCCGCATCCAGCATCGCTCTATGTCCACGGATCAGCAGAATGCTCCGCTCAACCTGTTCGCTCAGTATTGGCATGGCCATGTATGTGTTCTCACTGGCATGAGGATACGTGTGTGTGCGACAGAGAAATATCGTCTCTGATTCAAAAAGTCAACGAACAGAACGTCGAAATGGAAGTATTTACAGCGAGTTATGAATGGTGAGCATTTGAACGAAGCCTGGTGTGTGCAGTGCTCACGAGTTGAAATTGTCCGCTCGCGAACGATCTGGTTTGCTCAAAATTTTGGAGGTCTGGTTACGATCGGTAGCTTGCGTTGATGCGGACATAGTCGAACGACAGATCGGTCGTCCAGATGTGAGATCGGTGACGGCCTTGCCCCAAGCCCACCGTGATCGTAAATTCTTTCTGGCGAAAGACTTCCGCGATGCGGGCTTCAGCAACAAGCCCGAGTCCCATTCCTTTTTTTACCATCGGAACCCCGCCGAACGACAGACTCAACTTCGAAGGAGTAATCGGAACTCCGGCTCGTCCGATCGCCGCCATCACCCGGCCCCAATTGGCATCCTCGCCGAAGAGGGCGGTCTTTACCAAGTTCGAGGTCGCAATGGTTTGGGCGACCTGCCGTGCCTGCGCTACTGTGGCTGCTCCGGTCACCTCGATGTTCACCACCTTGGTGACACCTTCCCCGTCGCGGCAAATCGCCAGGGCGAGTGCTTGGCAGGCTTCTGTCAGGAGCAGGAGAAATCGCTGAAAGGCAGCCGTGCCGTCCTTGATCCTGTGGTTGCCTGCCATGCCGTTTGCCAAGCACAGGACCGTATCGTTCGTACTCGTGTCACCGTCGACCGAGATGCAATTGAATGACTCATTGGCGGCCAGGCTGAGAGCCAGTTGGAGGGCGCTCTTCGTGATTGACGCATCCGTGGTGAAATAGGCCAGCATCGTGGCCATGTTGGGATGGATCATTCCAGAACCCTTGGCCATCCCGCCGATGGTAATCAGACGACCACCGATGGTGTCTTGAAGGGCGACGGATTTCGGGCGCAGGTCGGTCGTCATGATCGCCCGAGCGGCATCCGGCCCTCCACGGTCGCTGAGTTGAGCGAGCAACTGTGGTATGCCTTTTATGATTCGATCGACCGGTAATGCACGACCGATCACACCGGTTGACCCGATGAATACTTGTTGCGAGGGGATACGCAAGTGGCGTGCAAGCACGGTGGCAGTCTTCTTTGCGGCGGCTAATCCCTTATTGCCGGTGCAGGCGTTTGCATTACCGCTGTTGACGAGAATGGCCCGCCCGATTCCCTGGCGCAGGTGCAGGCGATCGACGATGACCGGCGCCGCGACCACCTGATTTTTCGTGAAGACTCCGGCGATGGGACCGCTCTGTTCAGAAACGACGAGCGCAAGGTCCAGCAGGCCTGGCTTCTTGATGCCGCAATGGATGCCGGCTGCGCGGAACCCCTGCGGGGCGGTGACTCCACGGCGCGGAGATGCGGTTGGTGTTTTTTTGGTTATGCTCATGAGCAAGATGTCCTGCTCAATGTGGACTAGGAGTCTGCGGAAAAACTTTTGTGGCACTGCTGAAATTCAATGGTCTGCATATCTAGAACAACAGGAGAACACCGCGCAGGATGCTCAAAAAGGCCGTCCAGCAAGGCCGCAGCAAGCGGAGAGGCGAGGCGTACGCTTCGGTACGTTGAGCCTCTGCGCGAAGTGAGAACGCCGCTGGCGGACTTTTTCAGCATCCTGCTAGGGGTAGGCGGCTGGTGCCGTCAAGCCTGTCTCCTCAGGGAATCCCAACATGAGGTTCATGGCCTGAATCGCTTGGCCTGCTGCGCCCTTCACCAGATTATCCAGCGCGGCGACCGTAATGACCGATCCTGATCGGGAGTCCAGGTAGACGCCGATATCGCAATAGTTGGAGCCCTTGATGTAACGCGGATTCGGAATGGTCTCTTCCTGGAATCTGACGAATCGCTCGCCTTTATAAAAGTCTCGATACATCGCGCGCAGGTCCGGCAGCGACATCGGACTCTTCAGCTTGCAGTAGGCGGTGCTCAAGATGCCTCGATTCATCGGGACGAGGTGCGGAGTGAATGTCACGATCGGCTCTGGGGCCATCTTTCCTGATGGTTGCGAGGCTCGTTGAAGCAACCTACCGAGTTCTTGTTCGATCTCAGGGATGTGGCGGTGGCCCCCGATTTTGTAGGGCTCTAAGGATTCATGGGCTTCAGGGAAATGGTAGGGGAGCGCCGGGCTTCGCCCAGCCCCGGAAATGCCGGACTTCGCATCGATGACTACGGTGTGAGGCTGCACGAGATTCTGTGCGAACAGTGGGGCCAATTGCAGAACAGCTGCCGTTGGGTAACAGCCGGGTGACGCGACGAGTTTTGCCTTGGCAATGGCGGCACGATGCAATTCGGGAAGTCCGTAGACCGCGTCCTTCAGCAATCCCGGATAGGTATGCGGTGTTTTATACCATTGTTCATAGACGGCAGGATCCGTGAGCCGGTAGTCGGCGCTGAGGTCCACCACCAGTTTGCCGGTTTTGAGACAGGCGGAGACCGGCTCTAATGATTTGGTATGGGGAAGGGCCAAGAAGACCGCATCTGTCTGTTCCGCTAAGGCTTCGGGTGAGAGCGCTTGAAACGAGAGAGACACGAGGCCGGTCAGACTTGGGAAAACTGTTGCCACGGGAGCCCCGGCAGACTTCTCAGAAGTGACAGCGTGGAGATCGAAGTGCGGGTGGAGAGCTGCCAGGCGAACGAGCTCCGCTCCAGCATACCCACTGGCCCCTGCAATGGCGACGCGTACCTTTTTCATTTGTATCACCTGCCATGTGTGCCACGGACACAAAAAAAGGGAAGGCATGGAGCCTTCCCTTTTTCTGACTGTGGCTCCGATGTTTATCGTTTTGAGTACTGGAACCGCTTTCTTGCACCCTTCTGTCCGTACTTTTTCCGCTCTTTGACGCGCGAATCGCGGGTCAGCAAGCCTTCCTTCTTCAAGGGTGCACGGAGGGGTTGGTTGAGCTCTATCAATGCGCGTGCAATGGCATGACGCAAGGCGCCGGCTTGGCCGGTCGGTCCGCCGCCCTGTACCGTGGCTTTAATGGAGTACTGTCCCATCACACCACCGATTTCGAGCGGGAACTGAATAATCTGCCGGAGAGTCAGTTGTGGGAAGGCCTTCTCGATTGGCTGTTCGTTGATCGTGATATCGCCTGCCCTTCCCGTGACCCAGGCTCTGGCAATGGCGCACTTTCGTCGTCCGGTTGCATATTGAGTCGCTACTGCCATGCTGCTACGTCTCCTTCTTTGCCCTTGTGATGTTTAAAGGGTGATTGGTTCCGGTTGTTGTGCCTGATGAGGATGGGTGGGCCCGACGTAGACACGGAGTTTCTTGGCCATATGATTCCCCAACGGGTTTTTGGGAAGCATGCCTTCGATCGCTTTGACCAAGAGTTCTGTCGGGTCCTTTCGGAACACATGCTGCGCTGTCGCGGTCTTGAGTCCACCAGGAAAACCGCTATGACGGCGATAGAGTTTCGTGGCCATTTTGTTACCGGTCAGATGGATTTTCTCTGCATTCACGATCACAACATGGTCACCCATATCCACATTGGGGGTAAAGGTCGGCCGGTGTTTACCACGCAACATCCCGGCGACGTGGGCTGCCAATCGGCCCAGCGTTTTCCCCTCAGCATTCACGAGATACCACTTTTCCTGCACTTCCAAAGGCTTTTGCATGTAGGTCAACATCGTTCTTCCCGCTCCTTCGCTATCGAGTAAGTCACGTTTCCTGTACTTCCGGTGTGCTGATATCTTTCGACTCTAGTTTTGCCAGCCAAGCGTCGAGATTCGTCGTGCTCCTTCGCTTCAACACGTCTTGGGTAATATAGATTGGGCAAGAAGCCCGAAGGGCCAACGAAATTGCGTCGCTGGGCCTGGCATCGATGGTCCGCTCCACGCCTTTGTTGGCAACATAGACCGTCGCGTAATAGGTGCTGCTTTTCACGTCCGTAATGATGACGCGTTGGATCGTAATGTTTAAATGTTCGGCGAAACTCTTGATCAAGTCATGGCTCATTGGCCGTGGCGTGAGCATGGTATCGAGTGCTAGCTTAATGGCATTGCCTTCTGCGGCTCCGACCCAAATTGGAAACGTATCGAGGACGCCGTCCTGTCGTGCCAAGATGACAATTCTCGTGTCTGTATTGGCCTCTTCGAGGATGCGCTCGACCCTGTATTCAACCAGGTCTTGCTCTTTGGGTAGATCGACGGCGCTCATAATGAAGTCTGCTTGCTCAGGAGTCGAGTTTGCCGAAATCTTCCGGTTTAAGATTTTCCAGCCACTGCTCGAGTTCTTCGGAGCTCTGTTTGGTGATGACTGAATTGTTCGCGAACACCGGCGCATTGCTTCGAAGCGCGAGTGCAATCGCATCGCTGGGTCTGGCGTCGACGGTGTATTCTGAATCTTCGTACATCAAATGGATTTTTGCAAAATAGGTGTGCTCCGACAAGTCTGTAATGACCACGCTGATGACTTTCGCATTGTAGGCATCAAGGAGCGACTTCATGAAATCGTGCGTCATCGGTCGGGGGGGCGTGATGTTTTCCATTGACATGCTGATCGCACCAGCCTCTGACTTGCCGACCCAAATGGGGAGCATGTCGGAATGCTCTTCGTCTCGAAGCACGACGATATACGCGTTATTATAAGGGTCGAACATCAACCCTTTGACATGCATCTGCGTAATCACGGCACACCGGCTCCTTACTCTTCCCTAGCAGGGGGTGCTGCTGAACCTGCGGATGGATCAAGAAGTAAGAAATGTATCATTTTTCAAATTGGCCTGTCAACGAAGCCTGCGAGATCACTGGAGAAATTCACGGAAGGCTTCGGCGGTCAACGGTCTAGCCGATGCAGAAAAACTATACAAACCAAAGAACGATCTCCTTAGGCCGGTGGGCGATAGTTCTGATCAAGCTTTCCGGTATCAGTTTGCTCACCAAGTTTGAGAAAGGCTTTCATCTGCTTTTTCACGAGTTCTCTGCCACTCTCTTCGCCCAAGTTGACTTGATACTCGTTGATGACCATGACCCGCATGCCTTCCCATTTTTTCCAGCAGGGTTTGCAGACCTTGGCTTTAATCTCGGCTTCAAGTTTCCCCATGAAGAGAGGGTCCGTAATCGTTTCTCCGGCTTGTCCGCACGTGACGCACTGGACGTCTGACATGGTGTGAGCATCCTCCCGCATAAATGATGAGGTGACCGTGAGTGGAAATTGTAACATTGCGGTCGAGCGAAGATAAAGAGGGGGAACGGATTGACCAGCACATAGCTTCGTGCTAAGAAGAACCGCTTTCAGAAATGGATAAGCCCGGATGGCGGAATTGGCAGACGCGCCGGACTCAAAATCCGGTTCTCGTAAGAGAGTGGGAGTTCGACCCTCCCTCTGGGCACCATCGGTTTACCGCGTGTCGGCAGGGTCTGGCAAGGAGCTTTTTTTAGCTCGGGTGGTGATCGGATTGTGCGCGAAACCGAATCGAATCTAAGCCTCATGTCTTCAGTTGACATGTCCGAATGGGTAACCTATAGTTTGTAACTTAAGAGTGATGAAGAAGTTTCAATGCCATGATATTGGTCCCATTGTGGTGTTCGTCAATGCATATCATTTTCTTTTCTAATCTCACCATGGAGGCAGCACATGCGTAAAGTGTTGGCACTGGGAGCGGCAATTCTTTTTGTCGGTTCAGCTGGTGTGTCAATCGCTCAGGAGCGTTTGCAATCTAACCAATCCGGCATGGGTGTGGGCGAGGGGGTCGGCGATGTATCGGGATCGAACACACGGGTGACCACCTTTGATCGAACCAACTTCCTCGAGCGGTTGTCGCAGCCTGAGACGGTGTACGGACGGGTGTTTGCGATTGATATGGCCCAGCATAGGCTCATGATTGAAACCGGCGGGGCAGGAAAGATATTCGACGAGGGGCAGGAGGGTAAGTCAGGGTACGGAGCGCGCACCGTCGTGATCCTTAACCTCACGGATCGCTCAAACATGCAAGCCATTAAGACGCTCAATGTCGGTGACGATGTCACTGTTCAAGTGAGGGAGGAAACGACGGCCGATCAGCCCTATGGCACCGGAAGGAAAACGGTGCTTGAAGCATTCGTGACCCATGTCGATGCGACGAAGCAGGGGTTCGGTGGACTTGGACAACGTCCGGATCCTGAGAATGAGCGCGCGATTGGGACGAATCGTGGCGGGATCACCGGCGGCATCGCCGGCTCTGTGCTTCCAGGAAAGATCGAATCCGGCATCACCAGCTCGGTTGGTGGTGGATTTAGCGGCGACGCTCCCTGCTGGCAGTGTGAACCACAGCCAGGGTGGGGCAATGCAGCAACCGGAACCAAGTCGGACTACGGGGCCGACTACTCCAAACCAAACTTGGTCAAGGGCCTGAACTAACTCGAGACACATTCCTGTGATGTAGAAGGGGCAGCGAAACGCTGCCCCTTTTTTTTCGCTTACCATGCCGGCATATTCGGTGCTGTGCTTGCGGGAGGGATGCCTCCTTGTTAGGATTAGCGTCCAGCCTGGCGCGGTGAGTCATCAAGACTATCGCGAAGGGGAAAGGCGCGGCGGAGAGAGAGAAGGAGATACGACAGTGACTGGTCAGCCAGATACCGAGTTGGATTTGCGGGGAGTGATTTGCCCCTATAACTTTGTCAAAACGAAGTTGAAATTGGAAGCGATGGAGCAAGGACAGATTCTGTCAGTGCTGTTGGACGATGGCGACCCGATTCGGAATGTTCCTCGCAGCGTGAGTAATGAGGGGCACACCGTCCTTTCGCAAGATCGCGTTGAAGGGTCCTATCGAGTGCTCATTCGCCGCCGCGAAGACGAGTAGCGCGCGGCACTTTTCTGCGCATTGTTTTTGTGTGCGATCCCACCCGATATCCTTCAATGACGACCGTCACTGCTGAATCCTTGGGCACTGGCCCAACCACATCGAGCAGCTCACTAGGCCTACCGCGAAAGAAGGTTTCCCTGCACGTCGTAAGATCCATGGCGATGGCAATCTGTCTGGTGGGGAATATCTGTGCCAGGGTTTTCAGTAGTCTGGTGAGGGCGTTCGGGGCCACATAGAGAACGAGGGTTCTTCGTTCCTTTCGGAGCGGGGAGAGGTATTGGGCGAGACGGCGACTGCTTGAGGGAAGGTATCCCTCAAAGATGATGGCATCACCAGAAAAGCCAGAGATCGCTGTCGCTGCTATCATGGTAGAAGGACCTGGGATGGTCTTGACTGGGATACCTGCTTGATGGGCAGCAGCCACAAGCAGACTGCCTGGGTCGTAGATCACCGGGGTGCCGTTGTCTGAGACGAGGGCGATATCCTGCCCCTGTGTGAGTCGATGCAGAAGGAGCAGCATTTTCTCGTGACGATTGAACGGGCCGTAGCTTGTAACTGTTGCGGTAATATCATGATGGGCCAGGAGCGCCTGGGTCACGCGAGGGTCCTCTGAGGCAATAACCGTGACGCAGCGTAGCGTGGCTAGGGCCCGAAGAGTAATGTCATCAGGGTGGCCAATCGGCGAGCTGACGACATAGAGGGTGCCGGGGGGGCGAGACGTGGTCGTCCGGCCTCTCACTCCACGATCGTTTGGTTGACTCCCATCTCGCGCCATCGATATAATTCCTCGTTTAATGTCTGTCTGTTTGTCCTGGAAAGTTGAGAGGATAGCCCTCTATGGCCGCCATGTTTTTCGTGGTGACGCTGGCTCTGTATTTTGCTGCCACCGTTGCCTTTCTTACCTACCTGATCAGGCCTTCTGAGGTCCTGGCAAACGTCTCCCTGGGTATGACAGCGACCGGGTTTGCCTCACACACGATCGCATTGGGCGCAGGGATGATCGGGACCACGGACGTCTCGCAGCCAGGATTCTATGAGGCCCTGTCGTTTTTTTCCTGGGTGCTGATTTTGGTCTTTCTTGCCGTGGAGTTTCGCCATCATCTGCACGTGCTTGGCTCGTTCATCGTCCCCCTGGCATTACTCTCGTTGGTCTCTGCCGCTGCATTACCGGAAACCGCACCGTCGCTCACGCCGGTGTTTCGAACGCTGTGGGTCCATGTCACGCTGAGCATGCTCGGTACCGTGGGGTTTGCCGTGGCCTTTGTGGCTGGTGTCATGTATCTGATTCAGGATGGACTTCTCAAGTCCAAACGTTTCAACGTCCTCTACTCAAAACTGCCCGCACTGGACTTTCTCGATCACCTCAATCAGCAGTCGATCGTGACGGGGTTTCCGCTGCTCACGCTCGGCATCATTACCGGTGCGCTTTCCGCGGAGTTCTCGCAGGGATCGTATCTGAACTGGAACCCCGAGCAAACAGGGGCGTTGCTGACGTGGGTGTTCTACTTTGTCGTACTGACCGGGCGGCTAACAGTGGGTTGGAGAGCCAAACGCGCGGCCTATCTAACAATCATCGGATTTGCAGGGGTTATTCTGACTCTCATTGGTGTGGTTCTCAAGAGTCACGGATCGGTGTCTTGACATGCACATTATTGCCGTTGGCTTGAGCCATAAGACCGCCCCGATCGAAATCCGCGAGAAGCTTGCGATTCCTGAGAGCCGAATGGGTGAAGCCTTGGCCCGTCTTTGCTCGTATCAGGGGGTGCGGGAAGGGGTATTACTCTCGACCTGCAATCGTGTTGAGGTCTATGCCGTCGTCGATGAGATCGAATCAGGCTATGGACGAATCCAGGACTTCCTGGCGGATGCCCACCTTTCGCTGTCCTCGGAGCAGCTGACGCCCCATTTGTACTGGCACGAGGGAGATCGGGCGATCAGCCATTTATTTCGGGTGGCCTCCAGCCTCGACTCCATGATCGTCGGCGAATCACAGATTCTTGGTCAGATCAAAGATGCGTTCGAGGTTGCGCTCACACACAAGACGACCGGCATCATCTTGAACAAGGTCGTGAAAAAAGCGATCTCCGTTGCTAAGCGCGTGCGTACAGAAACGAAAATTT
>JACQEY010000118.1 GCA_016200355.1 Nitrospirota bacterium | reverse complement strand
CTCAGAATCAAGCCGTACGGTCGCCACAAGCCGAACCGAGTGTCGAGGTTTCAGGCCAGGCCAATGTCGGGCCTATATCAGGGGAGAGTCCAGGGGTTGGCCCTACGACGAGTTCAAGTGTTGGGAAGAGGTTTGGCTCCGCCGGACAAGGACTCCCCGGAATGCTCGGCGGACCGCCGATTAAGGGATCGATGGGGTATCAGGACCCCTCAAGCCGGTACATGCACCCTCCGGTGATTCCACCGTTGCTTTGCGACCCAGCCATCAATATCCCCTGCTAGGAGCCTGTCCGAGATTGACCTTTCTACTGCGGCGAACGATGTCCAGGCATCTGCTTTGTTCTCGGCCTCGAAAAATCCTCAACGTATTCCAGTGAATACGCCTCCGGTTTTTCGAGGCCTGCGGTCGCGCATCTGCCTGCCCCTCCCTCGCCTCGTAACGAATGGCAACATCGGACAGGCTCCTGCAGGATGCTGAAAAAGTCCGCCAGCTTGTCTTGTTCATTTAGTCTGTTCAGTCTGTCTGGTTTGTTTGGTTGTATGAGATTAACCAGATAGACCAGATGAACCAGCCGTGTCTTACTCGTTAGATTTCTCCGACGAACTGATGAACGATTTGCGGTAGCTGGTCACTTTCTCCAAGTAGTGGCGGGTCTCTTCGTAGGGCAGACTTTTGCGCAACTGGTCATAGACGCCAGCCGGCTGGAGGCTGTTGATCTGGTTAACAGCAGTAGTGCGGTCATGCGAAAAGGTGCGGAAGACGTTGCTCGGGCCGGTATTGTAGGCTGCAATCACGCAGTACTCGCGTGACACATTGTGATCCACGGCCTCCAGCTGATTAAACATCAACACGTTCAAATAGGCGGTTCCCAACTCGACGTTGTTGGCCGGATCGAAGAGGTATTCTCGTGAGGGGGCCACATCCTGGCCTTTCGCCTTTCGGTAGGCTTCACGGCCCCCGCTGGTGGGGACCAGTTGCATGAGCCCATAGGCGGGGGCCGAGCTGACGGCATAGGGGTTGAAGTTGCTCTCCGTGCGGATGACTGCGAAGACCAGGCTGGGGCTGATGCGATATTGTTCTGAAAATTGGTGAACCAGCGTTCGATATTTCTCCGCCTGCTTCATCGGGAGATTGGACACCATCGGCACGGTGACATAGTGGACCGTTTTTTTGGTTCCGTCCTGATCGACCACCCGCGTGTCATATTTCTTTTCGATAAGATAGGCGGCAAACGGCTCGGCTTCTGCCGGTGTGCGTATTGGTTTATTCTGCTGATCGAGCACGAGGCCTAAGAGGTAGGGCTCCTTGTCATCTGTGAGGACGATTTCTTTGTCGGAAAATAAATCAACCGCTCGTGGATCCTCCGGGGTCAGGATCGTTGTGACCACGGCGTTCTTGAGACTGCGTTGAGGGTCTTGATCGTCCAGTGTCTCGACCAGAATCTCGCCTGAGTCGAAGTTGACGATCGCCCGGCTCTTGTAGTTTTGCGTGTACTTGACATATTTTTTGCGTTCGGGTAGTTGGATTTCTTTCTTGCCCCAGGTCTTTCCGACATTCACTCCAAGGACAGCGAGGATGGCCTCGAAGTCTTTCTTTGCCTCGCGCAGATCTCTGAGCAGCGCTTCGGGGTCGCGCGCGTATTGGTCGAGACGCCTCTTGGCAATCTGTGCCGGATCTTTTCCCGCAGCGAGATCGATGATGGCCTGTCCGGTCTGGCCCCTAGCGACTCGTCCAGCTGCCGTAAGAGCTCGGTCGGTTGTCTCACAACCGGATATGGTCAAGGCGAAGGTCGCGATCAACAGAGTGGAGAACGAGGCCGAAGTGCGCATGAGTGCATTGTACAGATTTTGTCCCGATCTACAAGGGCGCAGGGGGGAGGGATGGCCCGGTGTGTCCCCTGTGCTCACGCAGCGCGCGGCCTTACACAGAAGAAGGTTAAGGTTGAGGCGCAGGCTGAGGGCTGACCAGTCCGACTCGGTGCCTTTCCGACCCTCAACCTCGACCTAACCCTTGGCCTTCCAATGAGACGCGCGCAGTGGAGGACTCATCCAGGCCATTCTAGCCCGCATTATTCACGAGAGTTCGTGACGAAACTGCCGAGACGCCAAGTAGACGAGCAAGAGCTTGCTCGCCGCTCCTGACTCTATCGGCCTTCGATGTGCCCATCGATGTCGCGCCCGTCCGATCCGTGACGATGAGGCGGTCTCCTCCTGTCTGTGGATTACGTAAAACCAGTAGGTTTTCCCTCTCTTTGAGGTTATATTTCTCTTCAGATATTCGTCGCTCCAGCAGGATGGTGAAATAGTCCGCCAGCATTAGAAGACCGTTATTTGGTTTGTTTGGTCTGTCTTGTTTATTTGATTGAACCAGAGAAACCAAATGAACCAAATCAACCAATTTCGCTCGGCTATCCTGCGATGGGTACTGCCTGTATCGGTTGCGCAGAACATGACTGACCATAAACGCATAAATTGTCGATGGGTGCCAGGCTCAAGCCTGCCGTTCCTGTGTTCGTTTGGTTGGGGCTCTCGGGAGAGTGAGGAAACCTGTCCGGAAGATCTCGACCCTACAGCCCATCTGCCATGAGTGATTACAGGGAGACGCAGTTATGAGTATTCTGATCGTCGACGACTCCGAAGAGCAGCGTGAATTACTCGCGCTGATTCTGAAGACAGCTGGGTATCGTTCATTGCTGTTTACGGAGTCGGCCGAAGAGGCATTGAAACGTTTAGGCATCGGTGCCGATCCCCGCCCATCCGAACGAATTGAAGTCGTACTGATGGATTTCTTGATGCCTGGCATGGATGGGCTGGAGGCCTGTCGTCGGATCAGGGCAGAGGAACGGCTCAAGCATCTGCCGGTGATCGTCGTGACGGCAAAAACAGAGCCGCCTGATCTTATGGATGCCTATACGGCCGGTGCGACGGATTATATTCGCAAACCGGTGATTCCTATGGAACTGGTGGCGCGTGTCTCGATGGCGATGTCGATGAAAGAGGAATTCGATAACCAGGAAGAACATGAGCGTGAGCTTGACGCGAAGACCAAAGAATTGACTCGGACGGTGGATGAACTGAAAACCCTTCGAGGGACACTCTGCCTCTGCAGCAAATGTAAGCGAGTCCGAACGACCAGTGGAGTCTGGCAACGGATCGAGGATTATCTGGAAGAAAAGTTCAATGCCAAGATTACGTCCGCAGTTTGCAATCGCTGCGGGAAATGAGGTGTCTCTCTCGACATCCGTGAGTCGCGAGAACTGCTGGCGCTCTGATTCATCTCATCAGTCTCGTTCAACCAACAAACCAAATAAGTAAGACAAACCGAATAAACCAGAGGTGCTAGGGCTGGCCGGCGGACTCCGTCTGTTTTCCCTCAAGCTCGGTCCAGCGGGTATAGAGCCGCTCTGCGGCCGTGCGGGCTGTGTCCAACGCCTCGGATCGTTCTTGCAGCGCTGCCGCGTTGGAGGCGATGGCAGGATCTTCCACTGCGGCTTGACAGGCGGCGATGGTCTCCTCGGCCTGCAGGATTCTCTGCTCCATCTTCGCCCACTCCTTTTGCTCACGGTAGGACAGGCCTGTTCGCTTTGCTTTCGGAGTCGATTCCGACTCAGACCGGGATGTCTTGGAAGGGCGCGACGTCGAGGCGCGAGTTTGTTCTGCTGTCTTTCGTTGTTGCGCGGACTCCCATTGCGCATAGTCGGCGAACCATTCGGTCTGGCCTGTGCCGTCCAGCGCAAGCAGCATAGTGGAGACGCGGTCTAAGAGCCATCGGTCGTGTGTCACCAGCATCAATGCGCCGGGGAACTCCAGCAGACTGTCTTCCAGCACATCGAGCGTTGGAATGTCCAAGTCGTTCGTCGGCTCGTCCAGGATCAAGAGGTCGGCTGGTTGCAGCATGAGCCGTGCGATGAGGAGACGGGCCTGTTCGCCTCCGGAGAGGCGGGAGACTGGGAGATCCAACTGCTCCGGCCGGAAGAGAAATCGTTTCGCCCAGGAGACGAGATGGATCGAGCGGTCTTGATAGACGACTGCGTCGCCGTGCGGAGCGAGGGATCGCCGGAGCGAGGAGGATTGGTCCAGCGATTCGCGGTGCTGCTCGAATGTGACCACCCGCAGCTTGTCCGCCCGGGTGATGGTGCCTGCATCTGGTTCGAGAGTGCCTGCCACCAGCTTCAGAAGCGTGCTCTTGCCGCTTCCATTCGGGCCCAGTAATCCAAGCCGCTGTCCCGGTCCGAGCAGGAGATCGAGATTCTTTATGATCGGCCGCCCACCAAGCGATTTGCAGAGTTGTATGGCCTCGATCAACTGTTTCGACCTGCGCCCCGATGAGGTGAAGTTAATGCCCGCCGTGCCTTGGTCTTTTCGAGCGTCGGCGTTGTTCAGTTCCTCGATCAAGCGGCCGGCCGAATCGATCCGCGATTTGGCTTTCGTCGTGCGGGCTTTGGGGCCGCGCCGGAGCCACTCCACTTCGCGGCGGACACGATTGGCCAATGACGCTTCATAGTTGGCTTGCGCATGCAGCGCGGCATCTCGCTGCTCCAGAAAATCGCTGTAGTTTCCTTTGGCTTCGAATACCCCGGTGGGATAACTGCGATTCAGCTCGATCATCCGCGACGTCACCGCTTCCAAAAAGCGCCGATCGTGGCTTACAACGAGAAAGGCGCGGGCTTCAGCCCGTAACAATCGCTCCAGCCACAGGATGCCTTCGACATCCAAATGGTTGGTCGGCTCGTCCATCAGCAGGACATCCGGCTCCAGCATCAGCGACCGAACGATGGCCAGGCGTTTCTTCCATCCTCCGGAGAGCGTGGCTGTGGACTGGTCGGTTGCGGGAAACTCTCCCAGGCTAAGCGCCGCGGACGTGCGACCACTATGGTCGTGAGGGTCATGACCTTCGTCGATCAGGACCTGTGCGAGCACTTCGTCGATCGTATGCGCTCCGTCAAATGACGGGTCTTGCGGCACGTAGCCGATGCGGAGCTGTCGGCGCATCGATCTGGTGCCCTCATCCGGCTCTTCGAGCCCTGCCATGATCTTCAGCAAGGTCGATTTACCGGAGCCGTTAGGTCCGACCAATCCGACATGGTCGCCCTCGGCCAACCAAATCGACAAATCGGCAAACAGCGGTTTCACCCCGTAGCTTTTACTGATGGACTCGCAGCTCAAGAGCATTGTTGGTGGCATAGCTCTACCTAACGAATAACGGCACTATTGATCAGCTGATAAACGATCAGGCATGACTATTCAGGCCAGGCTGGATCGCGAGGGCATGAGTGTAAGGGTTGCGGGAGAGAACTGCAAGAGGGGTGTGG
>JACQEY010000100.1 GCA_016200355.1 Nitrospirota bacterium | reverse complement strand
TCTATCCCCTCGTTAGCCTGGTGAATTACGTATATCTAGTAATTCGTGTAGTATTTTTGTGGAGCCGTTCAGCCCTATCGTCATGGTTGTCGCAATGTCGGATGCTAATCTCGTGCGCCGTTTCTTCGTTCGAGAAGTCTCTCAGACATTGCCCGTTCAACTGCATTGAATGATCCGCGAACATCTGCATCGTTCTTGGCCAGAAAAAAACCTCAAAGTGTTCCAGCTAACTGTGAACGGCTCCGCGAACACTGCGCGACTACTTTCTCCGCCCCGCCTTACCTCGTACTCGAAGGTTCTCAGGAGCTTCCTTCAAGCTCACTTTCTTGCCATTGACCTGGACGAGGTCTTGGAGCCCTCGCTCTTCCATGATGGAGAGGATATCGATACGTTCATTCTTCTGGGTGAGCCATGGAATGAAGCCGGTGAGCGACCGTGGCTGACGCAAATATTCTTCGAGACGGCGCCAGAGTTTTGGCCAGATAGGTCTGATGGTGGCGAGGCTATTTTTCCCAGTGACCACGACGCCGGATGTGGTGGCATCTTTGGGCCAGTACCCGCGACCAGCTTGCTTGGCAGAGCGGAGAGCCTTGTTGAATTCGCTCCGTAGATCCGCGAAGAGGGTGTTGTAGTAAAGTGGGTAAGCAAAACCGTCTCGCATCTGTTTGTAGTTCACACTCGTTTTCAGCATGGCCGGGGTCAATTTCACTTCAGAGCCGTCGGCGAGGGAGGTCTTGCCGGCAAACACGAAGCTGATTGGGCGACCGGATTTATCGTCAGTCATCCGGGCGAGCACATAGCCTTCCGGTTCGGGCTTGGCGGTTGAGTAGCCGATCAGCTTGAACATGTTCTTCTTCGCGTCGGTCGCCAACGGCTGCGTTGCCTTTTTCTCGATTGCGTCAATCCCTTCGAACCGGAGTTGAGCGGTGTTCTTCGACTTGTCCGATGTGCCAAGACGGGCAGGGGCTCCATCAAGCTTCTTCCACAGCACGGGGTGGTTGGCTTGGAAGCGAACGGAGTCTCCGTCAGGGATTCCCACTTCTGGCTTGAAACGGCCCTTGATTACGAAAAATGGCATCATGCCCTCCTAGGATATGGTGGAGTACAGCTAGTTTAGATCCTTTTCATGGTGAGCCGTGGCTGGTTCGTTGTATGTAGAACGTCATTCATATTCATGTTTCTCTACAATCAGAAAGATGAAACAGTGCCAGGAACCACTGGTTTATCGTAATGGCTCTGTTTGAGGTCTCCATCACAGTGTGGGCATCTTGCCCAGTTCCTGCTCAGCGCTCACGTGGTTGTTTTGATCGATGTCTCGTAGTCAAAGCAAATTATGAGCCGTACCAAACGGCGTTTATTTTGGCTCTGAATATGTAGTTTTTGAGGTTTTCCTCACGAGACTTAGCTATGAGGTGAATCATTTTTGATTAGGCGATGAATCCGAATTGATCCATCGCCGCAGAATGATTGATGGTGAATAATGAGCAGGGAAGAGTGGTACACGTCTCTGGCAAATGAATTGTCTTAGATCCCTTCCACGGCGTGCGGTGGGGAAGCGTACGGCTTAATTTTAGGGCGCATTGCAGTCTGCTTTGTGGTATCAGTTCTCAATACGCTTCTTCCCATTCCTCTCGGCTGGAGATCCTTGCTCAAAGAGGAGACGCGCAGGCCCTATTATCGCGCGCTCGATGCGTTTCTTGAAAAAGAACGAGCCGGTGGGCAGACGATTCTGCTGGCCCGCAAGGACATTTTTAATGCGTTAGCTGCAACGTCGTATGAGCAGCCTCGCGTGTTGCTGGTCGGCCAAGATCCTTATCCGACTTCTGGCCATGCCCATGGCCTCTGTTTCTCCGTGCAACCGACCGTTCAACCGCTGCCTTTCTCGTTGCGAAACGCCTATCAGGAACTTACGGTTACAGACGATTCGTGCCTGCCACGCGTTGACTCTTCCCCTCTGTGCCCTGTAGGGTGGGACATGACGTACTGAGCTACGCTGACTGTCCAATCCCTCGCGCTTCTCGATTCTTTCCTGCGCGTTTGATTCTCCAGTCTCCGCCGCTCCTCTGCCAGAGTGTTTCTGAAGTGCTGCAATCATTGGGTGTGACCACCAGGGCGGAAACGGATCTGTTCCTTGAGGACACACGAGTCTGCGGACATGAAACGGATTCTCGTCTAGCGCCCTACAACGTATAAAGGAGAGATGTGATGACATCCGAAGAGCAGATTGTGAAGATGAAGAAAGCGATCACTCAGGCCATTAAGGTGATGGGAGACCGGTTTGGTTCGACGGAGGCAGATGTTGAGAGGGCTATTGATGAGTTGAAGGCATCTATGCAACCGGCGCCAGCCGTAGCAGCTCGACCTCCCCAGAACACGGCAGCCATGACTGCTGGGGTGTAGTGATGCGAGAGCGTCACTGGTGGACTCTTTCAGTACCCTGCCAGGAGCTGTTCACGCTATGGGTA
Organism: Nitrospirota bacterium; assembly: GCA_016200355.1. Taxonomy (GTDB): domain Bacteria; phylum Nitrospirota; class Nitrospiria; order Nitrospirales; family Nitrospiraceae; genus Palsa-1315. Next base: position 7,727 of record JACQEY010000100.1, on the reverse strand, counting down.
ATCAGCATCAAGGGAGGATAGTATGAAGAACACCACGCAAGTCTATGTGCTGACGCTGAATGCCTCGTCGAGAAAGACGGTTCGACTCTGGACCGGAGCGAGCATCCATTCGTTGCGGCACTGCTCCAGCAAGAAGATTGATCGTACGCTGGCGGAGATGCAGCAGCATGTGGATGATTTGCAGCGCGAGATCAGCATGCGGGCGACGGGCGGATCATATTCCATCAATCGCTCTCGATAACGTAGCACAGCAGTAGGTACCGTTGTCGGCGGAAAGCCTCACCAAGATAGAGGACAGCCATCATGCCGGACGATGTAGAAGATAAGAAAGTTCATGCCGCAGCTAAGCCGGCCATCGCTCCATCACGGAAACCAGTCGATGGCGATCTCACGTGCAGCGAATCACAGATTGAGGACATTCTATCTGAGGGTGAGTCCAGCAAGCCGATGAGCAAGAGCAGCAAGGGCCTCCATGCGAAACGCCAGCCGAAGTCATCGCTGTAAACAGCCCTAGGTGAGGTGTGTGATTTTTTGACCTGCCGAATCCAGGGTGATTTCCTTCCTCATTTGGCCCACAGAAGCATCATGTGAAGAGTTCCTGCCCGGTGGTCTTGCCGCTCCCTGGTCACCAATCGACGATTTGCGAAACAACCGGCGGTCCATGGCCGGGCGGTGGGTAGGCGATACGATGGCCCAATAGAAGAGGAATCACATGATTGAACAACGGACTGGTACTAGGCCTCGGTGGCCTCTTCCGACCTCCGACTACTGGTCCACCCCTTTTGCCGAATCGTTGTTGCAGCAGCTGAATCTTTGCCCTGGAGCCTCCATTCTCGATATTGCCTCCGGCCATGGGATTCCAGCCTTTTACCTGGCAGAGCAGGTGGGGGCCACAGGGCAGGTCTTGGCCATCGATCTCAGTGAGTGTCAGGTCGAGAGTGCGCGAGCGATCCAAGGAGGGCAACTCCCATGGCTGCGGTTCGAATGTCTGGATATGCGTGTGCTGCCTCAGCATCTGCCTCGTTTCGATCGCATCACCGGCAATCTCTCCGTCATGTTTTTTCGTCCCAACCGGTTCGAAGCTGTCCAAGGATTGGTGGAACATCTCAAGCCAGGAGGTCAACTGGCGCTGACCTTTCCTTCGCTCGGTACGTTCGGTTCACTCTGGCGTCGGATCGATCAGGAGATGGCGGTTCGTGGTCTCCTGGCGGAACGCCGTCGGTTGGAAGCCTATCTTGCCGAACGTCCGTCAGCCACAGACGCTCGTGGATGGCTGGATCGGCTTCTGCTCTCGCGTATTGTCGTAGCTGAGTACCCGTTGGAGGTGGCAACCGGAGCCGGTCAGGCGTTTCTTCACCATCCGTTGCTCCGGGGCGGTTTTCTCGATGATGCCTATGAGTGTTTCGAGGATCAGAGTGTGGCCGAGGAAGTGATGACGAAGGTGTCGGAAGATGCAGAGAGCTTCAGGCCGCTGATTGCGCAGCGGTGTGTGTTGTCAGCGTGGAAGCGATAGCAGGATGCTGAAAAAGCCCTCCAGCCAATCTCGTTCATTTGGTTTGTCCGGTCTGTCTGGTGATTTGGTTGAACGAAAATAATCAGATAAACAAAACAAACCAGATCAACCAGACAGACCGGGCTAGGGTCGTGACTGGTTGTTCACATCAGACAGGGCTACTCCGGTGAGGTCTTAGTTAGAACCGGTATCCAAGCTCCATGATGTACATGTCCACGCCGAGACTGGACGGTCCGTACAGTCCGGCATCGGAGAAATGTTGGACCCGAAATCCGGCATAGGCATGCTGGAACGGATTCACGCGAATCCCCGTGGTTGCGACGATTTGAACCGGACCCCCGAAATCTTGCACACCGAATTTGTAGTTACTGAAGAATCCTGCCCCAGCTCCGGCGTCGAAGGTGACAAGTCCCTCCCAGCCGCTCAGCGCAAGATCAGGTACGATCGTCACGATCAGACCGCTGTCACTTGCCGCTTGCAGTAGCCCTGCGCTGGTGATCAGTCTCGTCTCCAGACTCCACGACTTCTCATCGAGCGGCCATGACCAGGGGAGCCTGAAGACTGCCGCGACGTCGGTCAGGTGAAAAAAATATTTTTGCTCTTTTCCCAATAGGGGCGTTTTTTCACTGAATCCAATGCGAGGGCCGATGCTCAGGAGGGTAATGTCTCCTGCAAGGCTGGGCGTACAAATCATCGCTGAAAACCAGAGAGCGAGCAGCAGAATTAGAGGGCGTGGATATTGGTAGCAACGCATGTACGATCTCTTGATGATTAAGATTAGTGTGACATGGTTTGGCGATTCCTCCAATTATTCACGGCAATTTGTACCTCATGCTTACGGAGTGTGAAGCCCGCATCAAGGCGGACATATCCATTCGCGCACACGTGCGATCGCAACAGTGCTTGGGCGGGACAACTGCCGCATCCGAGAGGCACATGGGTGTAATCGGTCTGAATGCGCGACCGATAGGATCGCTACAGAGTGAGAGTCGTCGTTACGGCGAATTGAATGTGAGGTATGAGGAGCGTAATAGACCGTGAAGGGGCGCTTCGGTTGAAGCGCCCCTTCTGCAGCTTGCTGGCGCTTTGTTAGAAGCGACCGCGACCGCCGCGATCGCCACCACCACCACCACCGAAACGACCGCCGCCGCCACCACCACCGCCGGTGCGGGGTTCTTGTGGCTTGGCTTCGTTGACAGTCAGGGGACGTCCGTCCATCTGTGAGCCATTCAGCGCGGTAATCGCAGCCTTGGCTTCTTCCTGTGTGGCCATCTCGACGAAGCCGAAGCCTCGTGATTGCCCGGTGAACTTGTCCGTGATCACGCGCGCAGACTCGACGGTGCCGTGCGCGGCGAAGAGGGTGGTGAGCTGTGATTCAGTTGCCGCGTAAGGCAACCCGCCGACATAAAGTTTTGAACCCATGGGGGTTCCTCCTTCTGAAATTGATATTGTATGAGACGCGAGAACGAATATACGAGAGGAAGGAACGGGCCGAAGACGCGAATAGTGGAGCGGCTTGGGTCGAGCTTCCGATCAGCTTCTCGGTACCAACAATATCGGTGATGGGCCGTTCTGTTTGCTGTTTCATGCGAGGCCCGCCGCATGAAACAGGGACATCCTAACAGAGGCGTGCTTGAAAAGCTATAGTAGCTGGTCTCTTAAATTTTGTAATGCTTGTACGACGAAATGTGGATTGTGCAGGTGAGTTGAGGATCAGGCTCCTATCTGGTGCGAGAGGATTCGGCCCTATTCCTACACATCCGTATTGCCAGTGGGCCCGGGGCCTGGCCAGATAAGATAGGGTGGCTTCTTCATCGTTTCAGCTGAACGCGGGTAGAGACGTTGGGCATAGCTGTAGGCGTCTTCTTGCGCAATCAAGCACGTGTCTGCGGTGAGATGGTTGGAGATGACACGGAAGGCCCCTCGATCATCCGCTTCAATGGTCGCCATGTAGAGGGAACAGGAAAAGCTCCCTTCTTTTGAGCAGGCAGTGCTGATCAAGAGGTGCGATCCATCTGGAAAGGTCATGATCGGATCTAGGTTGGTACGGCCCATGGGTACTCCTTGTTCGTGACGTGTGCAATCTTATACGGCTTGGTTTGCATAGGGGGTGACATAGAGCCTGAGGAGGTGCCCATCCCATCTGGTTCCTTCAAGGGCGACCACGGCGTTCAAGGCTTGTTCACCGGACCCCATTTCGACGAATCCGTATCCAGCAGACTTTCCCGTATGTTTGAATCGGACCACGTAGGCTCTGGCGACTAGACCGAAGGAGGTGAAGATGCTACGTAGCTCGCAGTCCGAAACCATATCCGGGAGTCCTCCGACATACAGGACCCGTTTCCCCATCGAGATCCCCTTCGTGCCGTGTTCGTTCGTCCGAGCGAGTGAGTCTTCGACCTGCGAGTCTGACGGACTAGTGATGCTCGGCGGTCTCCTTACAGAGATCTGTGTGCGGAGTAGAGCGGAAACTAGAGCATCGATCGCGCAGAATCTAGAGGGAGGGAATGAAGGCGCGAGGGATAGAGTAGTGACCGGACTTTATCTGGGGCTACCATAGCATAGTTTTGCTAGGATAGCGAAGGCGTCGGTCTGTCATGACAGGATAAGAACCCAATGTCTTGAAAGTAGAGCTCAATTTTCCCCCTCGGTGGATCTTTGCATCTAAAGCAGCCACCCATTTTCATTGAAACCAGCCGGCCATTTGCACGGAAAACACCCACCCAATCTTAACAAATGCAGCCACCTGTCTGCGCTGAAACCGGCAATCTCTTTGCCGTGAATCCGCCACGGATCTCTACTTTTTGAAAATCTGAGCAGAACTGTCATTTTGATGTTCCGTCAAGGAGGTCAAATCTGCTCAGCAGGCTCTTTCGTCAGCGATTAAGCCAGCATCTGACCAGCGGATTGAATCAACGCCCCTTCATCGCATGGTGTCCTCATGTTTGGCATGCTATATATTAATTTTCCTATTGCATGGGACGTAAGGAAGGCGTATGTTCCCACTCTGACTTTAAGGATAGTAGGTAGTGTTCCTTTCAAAGGAGAAGCAGCCATGCGCAAGCTTATCGGCTTCGTCGGAATGGTCCTTTTGTCGGTATTCTGGCCTGGAGGTACACCTGCCGTGGCGCAAAGTACGCCTCCCGCCGCGATATTTGGACCCACCACACCCTCCCCCAGCAAGAGTCCGTACCTACACATTTTTAGTTGTTAAGATGCCTCAACTGGGGATTTGCTCAATTGTCAAGTGTCCGATCAGTTAGCGGGGCTCGTTCCCCCGCTTGATGATGAAACCAATACTGGGTTTCATCTCAAACACACAGGCCCAGCCCCATTAACGGACGGAAATGCGGGGACGCATGGTTTCGAGTGTGTCGCATGTCAGGATTCCAATCTTGATGATCTGCTCATCGTCCGAACGTTTACGAATAGTACCGTGGCCGTGGTTCTTCACCAAGTCCCTCAATTTGCCGGGCGTATCCAGGTGAAAGTCTCTATCATTCCACCTTCTGGGTGGTCCTGCCTCACGGATTGTAACTTTGATTTCGTCGAAGAAATCGCGGTGGATGGGCTGTCACAGATTGAGGCTTCCGGTCCGAACCACCAAGTGATTCGTGGCGGGCTCACCACACACCCCTTAGGCACCTCAGCAACCCCTGAGACCCTCAATCTTGCCAGAGAGTTTGCTTGGATGTACAAGCTCGTCACAGGAAACGGAATCAGCTATAACGATTTCAGTTTACCGTATGGCGGGAAGTTCGACTTGGCCAATGGGTATGCCGAAGGTGACGATCATCAGGGACATCGGAGAGGGACCCAATTTGACATCAATAGTCAGGATCTGGGCAGGAAGTCGATTGATTGTTTAAATGATCAGTCATTGCGATATGCTCTGGCGATCATAGGTGCTTCTGCAAGAGGAAGTATATGCCACGCAACAGGAGCCTACCATGTCCAATTCTAAACAAACGGTTTGCTTCACGAGAGCCTGCGTGTTTCCTCAATGGGTACGCGCGCTATTTATTGTCGCGATCTGCGCCTGTCCCGGCCTACCTGCGCAGGCCGATGTCGGGTTGCTCCCGACGCCGACCTTCCAAGGGGTACAGACGCAGGCCCTGGTCTCCAAGGATCCCACCACGCAAATCTATACCTACACGTATACGGTGAGCAATCCGAGTTCTAATACCGGGCAGATATGGTTGATCCAAGTGGATCTCTCGACCAAATATCCCAAATCGTTTACCCCGCCGTTTGATTCGACGGGTTTTACGATTCCCCTTGGCGTGAGCACGGCCGCCTTTGACGATCTGGTCAGCATCTTGAGCCCGAGCATGAAGCTCCCCCCTTCGAGTGGATACCTGGTAGCCTATGGCCAACAGGTGCCGAGCGGCTGGGGCGGAGGGCTCAGCGTCCAAGGGTTTGCCCTGTTCGGAGCCCTCAGTGCCAGTGGAGAGGTGGTCCCAGGGAGCAGCATTACTGGCCTGACCCTGCAAAGTCGAGGTGTCCCCACCTTGGTCCGCATCAACGCCCAGCCCGATTGGAAACTGGTCCTCAATTCCGAGTCCGATGATACTGACGAAGTAGTAGCGGCTGCGGCGCAAGTCAGCGACTCTCTCACCGTGCCCGCTGTCACCTTGGGACCCTCCGGCGTGAGCGCCGGCAGTTACGGCCATTGGGACCAATTGCGCGACGATCTCAACCAAGCGACGCTGCTCGGGTGGATCCCTGACCCCGTCTTCGCCAATACGCTGGTGACCCAATTGGCCTCCGCCCGCCAAGCCTTGGATGCGAACGACGGGACCACGGCCAAAACGCGGCTCAACACCGTGATTCAAACGATCTCAGCCTCGACCGTCGCGCAGCGACGGGCCGAAGTGGCCGCGTTGGTCCTGTGCAATGCGCAGGCTCTGCGTGACAATACCAGCGATACGCCGATTCCATTCGAGCCACGGGTGACGCTCACCCCTGGTACGAGCCAAGGGCCGATCGGGGTGGTCCAGACCCTCACCGCCAGCGTCCTCAACTTTGGCGACCCAACTCATCCACCGGTCCCGGGATTTTCAGTGCGTTTTCTGATTACGGATGGGCCAAATAGCGGATTTAGCTTCAATCAGGTCACCGATGCCACCGGACAGGCGCCGCTGAGCATCACCAGCTCAACGCTCGGGACGGATCATGTTACGGTTACGGCAGGGATTGGTAGCGAAGTGTTTGAGGAGCAAGCGTTCGCGACGGTGAATTGGACGGGTGGTCCTGATTTAGTTGTTCCCCTATTTGTGCCGCCAGTACTCAACTCCAAAGGTGGCAATCCCATCAAAATTACTGAATGGACCCAAAATATTGGGACCGTAGCCGCGCCGCCGAGTGTCACGCAGTACTATCTCTCCACCACCAATACCGTAGATCCTCTGACCGCACGGGTCATCGGCCAGCGTGCGATCCCCGGCTTGGCCCCGGGCGACATCAGCAAAGGGCCGACCACCCCCCTGACCTTGCCAGCCGACCTCCCCGCTGGGATGTACACGCTCGCCGCCTGTGCCGATGCGCCCGACCAAATCGTGGAGCTCCAGGAACAAAACAATTGTTCCTTCAATAAATTAAGCACCTCCCAGTCCGTGGTCGTCCCGCAAGCCTTCTTCGGCACGCCCAATGACCCACCCATCTGTACAAACGCCGTGCCGAGCACGAAATCCCTCTGGCCACCAAATCATAAGCTGGCGACGGTGTCGGTGCAGGGCGTGACCGATCCCAACAATGATCCCGTGACCATCAAGATTACCGCGATTACGCAAGATGAGCCGGTCAATGGCTTGGGCGACGGAGATACGGCTCCGGATGGGCTTGGGGTCGGAACGGCTCAAGCGCAACTCAGACAGGAACGATCGGGCACCGGCAATGGACGAGTGTATGCCATCCGGTTCCAAGCGGATGACGGCAGTGGAGGCACGTGCACCGGGACCGTCAGCGTGGGTGTCCCGCACGATCAGGGCAAAGGCTCCATAGCGATTGATGACGGGCAGAACTATGATTCCACCAAGACACAATAGCCCGCGATCCTATGCGGCTGCCTAGCGTTGAGGGGATCTCTGCCCCGGGGTCACCGACGCGGGAGTGGAGGAGTCAGCCTGTCCTGCTGAACGATGAGCCGGGCTCGTTCGCGCCCGGCTCTCCTCTTGACTGTCTAACGGGAGCCTCCTGCGAGCCAAGGATCCCG
>JACQEY010000103.1 GCA_016200355.1 Nitrospirota bacterium | reverse complement strand
GCGCTATTTCACCCGCCCGCCCTGAGTCTGCCAAAATAGCCTCTTCGCCCATGGACGCACCTTGTCCCAGGCAAGGCCGTAGGCGAATCAAAACCGGAGGCGTACCCTCTGGGGCGCACGGTGCGACGAATAAGGAGCACCAAGTCTGTGCGCGCCGCCGAGTCGGTGAGGCGGCCGGGTCCCCGTTGAGGATTTCGATGAGCCGAGAACGAAGTTGGGGGCCGTTTTCAGCATCCGTTGAACGGAGAATCGACCATGAGTAAGCCACGACCAGCCCCGCTAAGAGAAAGAGATATTACTCGGCAGATCGCGCGCGAATACTATAAAGAGTTCGACCAGCTCATCGAGAGCGATGTGATCATTGTCGGCGCCGGGCCTTCCGGGTTGATCTGCGCCCATGATCTGGCTGAGATGGGATTTCGGACGGTCATCGTCGAACAGAGCCTTGCCCTTGGCGGCGGCTTTTGGTCGGGCGGCTACTTGATGAACAAGGCCACGATTTGCGAGCCGGCCAATGAGATCCTGGAAGAGATCGGCGTGCCCTGCAAGAAGATCACGGAATGCGAGGGGATGTATATGGTCGATCCCCCGCACGCCACCGGTGCACTGATTGCTGCCGCGTACAGAGGCGGTGCCAAAATCATGAACCTCACGAAAGTGGTCGACTTAGTGCTTCGTCGCGACGGCATACTCGAAGGCGTGGTGGTCAACAACACAACGGCTGAAATGGCCGGCCATGACATCCTCCACGTAGACCCGATCGCGCTCGAAAGCAAGATCGTGGTGGATGCGACGGGCCACGATGCCGTCGTCGTGGAACTTTTGCACAAACGCAATCTCTACAAGGCCGTGCCCGGCAACGGCGCCATGTGGGTGTCTCGATCCGAAGAAGAGGTGATGGACCGAACTGGCGAGGTCTATCCCAACTGTTTCGTCATCGGGCTAGCAGTAGCGGCAGTATACGGCACGCCCCGCATGGGACCGGCGTTCGGCTCGATGTTGCTCTCAGGCCGCTACGGTGCAGAATTGATAAAAAAGAAGCTGAAGAACGAATAACCTGTCCCCGTTGTTCCTGGAGGCCGATCAAAAAGGTCATCCAGCAAGGCCGCAGGGAGTGCGAACCCGGAGGAGGTACATACCAAGCTTCGCTTGAACCGCTCGCTTCGATCACATGCGAGCGGATAGTCACTTTGCCTCCAGGGGGCTACATCAGACGTTGAGGAGTTCGCACGACTGAGAACGACGCTGCTATGAACGCCAGATGAAGGGCGAACTGGAGGAGGCCGTGACGCTCTACAAGAAATCGATCGAGACTCATCCGACTGCCGAGGCCTATACCTTCCTCGGGTGGACCTACAGCTTCATGGGGCGTCTCGACGATGCGATCGAAGAATGTCACAAGGCCATCGCACAGGACCCCGACTTCGGCAACCCCTATAATGACATCGGAGCCTATCTGATCGAAAAAGACGAACTCGACGAAGCGATTGTCTGGTTTCAGAAAGCCCTGCTAGCAAGACGCTATGAAAGCCCGGCTTTCCCCCATCTCAACCTGGGTCGGGTCTACGAGCGCAAGGGCCAATGGACCGAAGCCATCGACTCCTACAAGAAAGCGCTGGCCCTCAATCCCAGTTACGCCTTGGCAAAAAAAGCGCTGGGACGATTGATCAGTTCACTCAACTAAAACGGTTTGTTTGGTTTTTTTTCGTTTCTTTGGTAAGAAAAATGATTGCTGCACGCACAGGCTCGACACCAACTAGACAAACCAAACAAACGAAATGAACCAAATAAACCAGAAGACCATTCTCGTCGCCGTCACCGACATCTTTTTCTATACCAAAGTCCGTGACGCCCTAATGTCGAAGGGCTACAAGATCGAACGGGCTCGCACACAACAGGACATCGCCGAAAAGGCCTCGGCCACGGCCCCGTCTGCATTCATTTTAAATATGAATGACGAGCGACTAGACGCATTTCAAGCTCTGGAAACACTCAACGCTGACGTAGACATGAAGACCATTCCCATCCTCGCCTTCGCCAATCATGAAGAAGTTGATACGTTTAATCGGGCCAGAGCGCTGGGTGTGGCTAAGATTGTCTCGCGCAACGAGTTTTCCTCTCGATTAAAAGATCTGGTCGAGGAAATTGCAGGGGATCGCACATGAAACACTCACGCATCCACGAATATCACACGAAGCTTGGTGCGACCTTTGAAGAAGTCGCCGGGTGGGAGATGCCCGCTCACTATGGCAAGTGGATCATGGAGTATCAGGCGGTGCGCCAGGCAGTCGGACTTTCCGACCTCTCGCACCGGGGCAAGATCCGTGTCACTGGCGACGATCGCGTGAAATGGCTGCAGGGTCTCATCAGCAACGATATTCTCCCGCTCCAGCCAGGCGAGGGCCGCTATTCGAGCTTTCTCACCCACAAGGGGAAGATGCTCGGCTACTTTCGAGTCTATACCCTATCCGACAGTCTGTGGGTGGAAGATGTCGGCGAGGTCGGCGACGCCACTTTCCAAGCCCTCCGAAAGTTTCTGCTCTACGGCGTCAAAGCGAAGATGGAGAACTGTGCGGAGTCCTGGGGGCTCTTGCTTGTCAGTGGACCCAAGGCCTGCACGACTGTCAGCGCCGCCTTCGGCGTCGAGATGAGCGACCTCGAGCCAGTGAGCGCCATCGCAGCCCAGATCGGCGGCCATACCGCGCTCGTTCTGCGTACAGAAGAAACCGGAGAGGATGACTTGGAGATATTACTGCCTGCCGATGCCCTCCACACGGCCTGGGAACGGCTCATGGAGGCCGGCGCAACATACGGCATCAAGGCCGTCGGCGGCCACGCTCGTGAGGCCCTCCGCATCGAAGCAGGACTGCCGAAAGCCGGGCCGGATCTCAACGAAGAGATCGTCCCACCAGAAGCGAACCTGGAAGGGAAAGCCTTCAGCTTGAATAAGGGCTGCTATCCCGGGCAAGAAGTCGTGGCGAGAATGGACACCTACGGTAACGTACGACGGCACTTAGTCGGGCTGGTCATGAAGGATGCCACGGTGCCCTCGAAGGGAGCCATACTCTTTGCGGGCGATCGTGAAGTTGGATGGGTCAGCAGTGCTACCCATTCCCCGCAGCTCAATCAAGTGATCGCCTTCGGATTTCCGCTGCGGGATTTCAGCAAGGCAGGCACTGAGCTGACCGTGGAATTCGACGGTCGCAAACATCCTGCCACCGTTCACATTTTGCCCTTTTACGTAAAGAGCTAGCCGACAGATGAAACAACGCTGGACGGTTCTTATAGCCGTGTTCGGACTGATGCCGATGATCCTGGCCATGTTACCGGTGGATGAGGCCCTGATTACGGCAGCTCACAAAGGGGATCTCGGCGAGGTCACGAGAGCCGTCGAAAAAGGGGCCGACGTCAACGCGGCGGACGAAGACGGAATCACTCCGCTTTACAGGGCAGCTGAAAAGGGGCATCAAGACGCTGTGGCCCTGCTACTGGACAAAGGCGCAGATGTGAAACAGGTGACGACGGACGGAGTGACTCCGCTTCACATCGCGGTCGAGAGGGGCCATCGAGCCGTAGTAGCGCTGCTGTTGGACAAGGGTGCGGACGTGAACCAGGTGAGAACGGACAGCGGCGAAGCCCCGCTCTTTACCGCTGCCCAGGAAGGACACCGAGACGTTGTGGCCCTCCTGTTGGATAGTGGTGCGGATGTGAAGCAAACAAGGTTAGACAACAACGCGACTCCGCTCTTCATCGCAGCCGGGAAAGGGCATCGGGAGATTGTGGCACTGCTATTGGACAAAGGAGCGGGGGTGACACCGGTGACCACGAACGGATGGACCGCTCTCCATGTCGCCGCACTCCAAGGGCATCATGAGATTGTGGTGATGCTGTTGAGGCAGGGAGCAGACAAGACGGCGAAGGATGTCAAAGGCTTACGGCCGGTCGATCGTGCACGCGAAAAAGGCCACGCTGCGCTGGTACCTTTGCTGGAGCCATGAGCACGTAGGGTTTGGAGGCGCGCCGCTTCCGAAAC
>JACQEY010000102.1 GCA_016200355.1 Nitrospirota bacterium | reverse complement strand
CCAGGTGGCGAGTTATAATTTGCTCGCGATTCCGCTCATCGACAACGACAACCGGTTGGTCGGCATTATCACGGTTGACGACGTCGTGGACGTGATCCGTGAAGAAGCGACTGAAGACATGCTCAAGATGGCCGGCGCGATCGAAGAGGACTCGGTTTCAAAGTCTTCCTGCGTGGCGTCGGCAAAGCATCGGCTCCCGTGGCTCTTTACAAATCTCGTCGGCAGTCTGTTGTCGGGGGCGATTCTGTGGGAGTTCCGGTACACGATTCAGGAGGTGGTCGCCATCGTCAGTTTTATTCCGGTCATTGCCGCGATGGGTGGAAACGTGGGCCTCCAGTCCTCGACCCTCATTATTCGAGGATTGGCGACAGGGCTGATCGAGCTGGCGGATGTACGCTCCGTGTTTTTCAGGGAAATCAAGGTCGGACTACTGATGGGGCTCGCCTGCGGCGTGATTCTCACGCTCGTCGGCTGGATTTGGCATCAAGAGTTTCTGGGCATGGTCGTGGGACTGTCGTTGATTATCGCGTTCATGGTTTCAACCAGCATGGCGACGTTCATGCCCATCTTACTGAAGCGGATGAAGATAGATCCTGCTGTTGCGGCCGGCCCATTTGTGACGACGGCCAATGACATCACGGGCATTACCATCTATCTTTCCCTGGCCACTGTGTTCATGGAATACCTTCGCTAACAGGAACCGTAAAACGTGAAACGTGAAGTGTGGGCGAGACAAGCGAGACGTGCGCGACAGGCGCAACTCGAAGTTCTGGGTTTGAGGTTCCGAACACTTCAGCCTTCAGCCTTCAGACTGTCTCGCTCGTCTCGCCTTTCACGCCAGCCTCGCGTGTATTCCCTATGCCGCTGATCAAGACCTCGGCCATCACACTGAACAGTCGAAAGTGGGGCGATGCAGATCGTATCGTAAGCTTCTACACCAAGGAGATGGGAAAGGTTCGCGCGGTGGCTCGGGGGGCTCGTCGGATGAAGAGCCGTCTCGGTGCATCGCTCGAGCCGCTTACCATCTGCCATCTGAACCTGTTCGAAAAGTCAGGAGATTCGCTCTATCGAGTGTCTCAAGTCGATCTCGTGGAGCCGTTCATGCGGTTTCGTGAAGACTTGACGCTGATGACCGCTGCCGCGCGGATGGTCAATGTGGTGGGTGCGGTGACGCCGGATGGGGACCCGGACCCGCAGCTTTTCGAGACGCTCGAACTAGGCTTGCGCACATTGGTCATGAGCCAGGACCCGGCGTTGACGGCGCTGCTGTTTCAGATTCGCCTGCTGGGCCTTATCGGGTTTCGCCCTCAGACCGATCACTGTGCCGCCTGTGGCAAGGGCCGGTTGATGGGAGAAGCGCAGTTTTCGCCTCTGTCAGGAGGCCTGGTCTGTGCGGTCTGTGCTGCGCGCCAAGCCTTCCGCTGTTTGCCGCTCTCGCGAGGGAGCCTGGCATTTCTTCAGCAAGCGTTGAGGATTTCGCCTGCGGTGGTCGATCGTTTGAAGGCTGCCGGACAGATTCGGCACGAGGTGGAAGATGCGATTGAAGGGTATGTCACCGTTGTGGCAGGCAGACAGCTGCCTCCTGTGAATTTTCTGTCGTATCCGTCGTGAGGATGGCACATGTGCTGGTGGTAGAAGGGAATTTGTGAATATGACAGAGACCCAGTGTGAACCGAAAGACATGGCCTGGATTGAGAAGGGGGTGTTGGGCATCGAGTGGAACGATGGGCACAAGGCGATCTATCCAGTACGATATCTCCGCCAACAATGTCCCTGCGCAGCCTGCGTGGACGAGTGGTCTGGCGCACGGCGTTTGCAGCCGGATGATGTGCCTCTCTTGATCATGTTGCAGGATGTACAGCCGGTCGGACGATATGCGCTGCAATTCACCTGGAGCGATGGCCACGATACCGGTATCTACTCCTATGCCCTTCTTCGGCGGCTCTGTCAGTGTGATGTCTGTCAGCCTGTGAAACCTGTTGAGCCAAGGAGCCGACGCCTATTGTGAGGAAGCTCGTGGATATGTTCAGACTGACCGAGTGCGGTGCTCAGTGGTTCAGGAGCCTTGAATTCCTGAGGTGCCCTAGATGGGTTGGTGTGTTTGTCGTGGCTACGATCGGGTCTCTTCTTAGTTGCAGCGGGATGCCTTCGTTGGAAGAGCAAGAGCGTCACGTGCGAAACAACGAGTTGGTGCTCAATCAATTGACCCCCCCCGCGTTTGTTAGGGCATGGGGGGCGCCGGCATATCAACATGCCGAGTTCATGCAGTTCTTCGGCATGAAAGACGACGAACTGATTCCACGGTCGAGGTTGGCAAGTGGGGAGCCGCCGCGAGGGTGGGAGGTTCGTATTGAGGCCGGCGATGCGCTGTTTCTGGCTTATCCGGATCATGGATGGCTAGTAGTGTTTTTTGAGGAACGGCTTGTCTATCGTGAAAAGCTGACCTCGGCGAAACTTCATGAACTGGGGCGCAGTTGGCAGCACGAAGAGAAGTTTCGCTCTAGGTTTGAAGTGCCGGCCGTTCCGTAATGTGATGCGTGTTGTAGGCCTCCCGTGACCCAGCATACTCTAAATCTTCTCATGGTCTCTTCCGAGGCGGTTCCCTATGCCAAGACCGGCGGGCTCGCCGACGTCGCTGGCGCGCTGCCTCTTGCGTTGGCGAAGCTTGGCCATGATGTCATTCTCCTGCTCCCACGCTACCGCTGCGTGAGTGAGTCAAGCCGGTCCTTCCGTTCTGTCTGTCGGCTGCATGTGCCGACACCTCAGGGACGTATTGATACGCTGATTGAAGAGGATGTTATTCACGTTGGCGAAGGTGATCGCCGGGTGCGAGTGTGGACGATTCGGAACGAAGGCTTCTTCGACCGGCCGGGGCTGTATCAAGACCACGGTATGGATTACCCCGATAATCTCGACCGGTTTACCTTCTTCTGCCGCGCTACGATCGAGGTGCTGGCCTATCTCCGAACCGCGTGCCGATGGAAGACCGATATCCTCCATCTGCATGATTGGCAAACAGCATTGTGTGCGGCCTATCTCAATACCGTCGATCGAGATCGACCGGAGGTACAGGGGGTGCGTACAGTTCTAACGCTGCACAATGTCGGATATCAAGGCCTTTTCCCTGGAGATCAATTTGAGAAAACGGGTCTGCCTCCGTCGCTGTTTAACCCCGTGGCCCTTGAATACTATGGTTTGGTAAATCTGCTCAAGGGGGGGATTGTGTTTGCTGATTATGTCACAACGGTCAGTCCCACCTACGCGCGAGAAATTCTCACGCCCGAATTCGGTTTTGGGCTTGAGGGCGTGTTACGCAACCGTGTGGACCGACTCCTGGGCATTCTGAACGGTATCGATATCGATCGATGGAACCCGGAAACCGATTCCTATCTGCCGGCTAACTATTCAGCCATTGACCGTTCAGGGAAACTGAAGTGCAAGCAGGTGCTTCAACGGGAGTTTCAGTTGGCGGAAACATCGGTTCCGCTTCTTGGCGTCATTGCACGTCTGACCTCGCAGAAGGGATTAGATCTTGTA
The DNA here is from genome assembly GCA_016200355.1 of Nitrospirota bacterium. GTDB lineage: Bacteria > Nitrospirota > Nitrospiria > Nitrospirales > Nitrospiraceae > Palsa-1315. The sequence goes on along the minus strand of JACQEY010000102.1, from coordinate 598 downwards.
GCGGATATCATTCCGCAACTGATGGCGATGGATGTGCAGCTGGTGGTGCTGGGAACTGGCGAGCCGGAACTCGAATCCAAGTTTAAGATGTTTCAGGCACGTTATCCGCATCGCATGGGACTTCATATCGGCTTCGATGAAGGACTCGCCCATCGTATCGAAGGCGGAGCAGATCTGTTTGTGATGCCGTCGAGATATGAACCATGTGGCCTGAGCCAGCTCTACAGCCTTCGATATGGCACGGTTCCCGTAGTGAGAAAGACTGGTGGGTTAGCAGATACCGTTATGCCGCTGCCCTCAATGTCTCGGCAGGCGGGACAGGCGACTGGGTTTCATGTTGAAGCGGACACGGCAGACGTTCTGCTGGCTGTGTTGCGCCGGGCTGTGGCGACATATCATGATCAACCGATATGGGACCAACTGGTGAAGTCAGGGATGACCACGGATGTGTCGTGGACTCGTTCAGCGAACGCCTACGATCAGCTGTTTATGTCGTTAGTCAAGCGAGAGAGGCCGTACTCATCGTAATGGCTCACGAGTAGCATCCATGTGGACGAGGTGTATCGGGGTTCTACCCCGATACACGGACGGTTGAGTT
>JACQEY010000101.1 GCA_016200355.1 Nitrospirota bacterium | reverse complement strand
GGCTACGGCTCAGATGAGGATAATCAGGTCCTCGCTCAGTCTCAACCTTAGCCTCAGCCCTGGGGTTTTCATTCCTCTTGTCAGGCATGTATTCATTTGCTATTCTTCGCCGCGCTTTCCAACTCACATAACATCAATCGATCGTCTTCCAAGGAGTCATCTATGGCCGGCATCAAGCGGGCATTAATCAGCGTGTCAGAGAAAACCGGCGTGGTTGAGATGGCGAAAGGGCTTGAGGCTTTGGGAGCCGAGATCCTTTCGACCGGAGGTACGGCGAAAACCTTGCGAGAGGCCGGTGTGACGGTGACCGATGTGGCTGCGTATACAGGCTCACCGGAAATTCTGGATGGCCGCGTCAAGACACTGCACCCCAAGATTCATGGCGGTTTGCTTGGACGTCGTTCGGTGCCTGCCCATGTCGAGCAGATGAAGCAGCAGGGGATCGGACCCATCGACGTGGTTGTGGTCAACCTCTATCCATTCGAGGCCACGATTGCAAAGCCCCATTGTCCCTTCGAAGAGGCCATTGAAAATATCGATATCGGCGGGCCGTCGATGCTGCGTTCCGCAGCCAAAAACCACGAAGATGTCTTGGTGGTCGTTGAGCCGGCCGATTATCCGCGCGTGCTCGACGCAGCGAGGGCAGGGACGGTGGCGCGTGAGTTGCGTCGTGAGTTGGCGATGAAGGTGTTTCAACACACGGCGCGCTATGACAGTTTGATTGCCGGGTATCTCGAGCGGCAGATAGAAGGCAGCGAGGCCAAATTCCCAAAAATATTGTCTTTGCAGTACGAACGGGCTGAGATGCTCCGTTATGGAGAGAATCCGCATCAGCAAGGGGCCTTCTATCGAGAGCTGCATTCGACCGAACCATCGGTATCCCGTGGAAAAATCCTGCACGGCAAGGCGATGTCGTATAACAATTTCCTCGATGCCAATTCGGCACTCGAGCTGGCGAAAGAGTACAACGAGATCGCCGTGGCCATTATCAAGCACAACAATCCCTGCGGTGTGGCGTTGGGTGCCACGCCGGTCGAGGCGTATGTGAAGGCCCGGGAGACTGACCCCATCTCGGCGTTCGGTGGCGTGATTGCATTCAATCGACCCGTGGATTTGGCCGCGGCGAAGGAAATTACCTCCACCTTTGTAGAAGTGGTCATTGCGCCGGGATTTGCAGACGATGCGCTTGCAGAGTTGAAGCGCAAGAAGGATCTGCGGTTGCTCGACGTCGGGCCGCTTACGCCTGTGAAGCAAGAGGGATTCGATCTCAAGAAATTGGTCGGTGGATTGATTGTGCAGGACCGGGATCTCGGTACGTTAACCGACCTGAAAATACTCAATGTGCCGACCATGCGCAAACCGACGGACGAGGAATATGCGGCCTGTGCCTTTGCGTGGAAGGTCTGCAAACATGTGAAGTCGAATGCGATTATCTATGCGAAGCCGGGGCAGACCGTGGGGATCGGCGCCGGCCAGATGAGCCGGGTCGATTCCGTGAAGCTCGCGGCGATGAAAGCCCAAATGCCGATCAAGGGGTGCGTGATGGCGTCGGATGCGTTTTTTCCGTTCCGGGATGGGTTGGATGCCGCCATTCAGGCGGGAATCACCGCGGTCATTCAACCGGGCGGTTCGATTCGTGATGCCGAAATCATCAAAGCCGCAGATGAACAGGGGGTGGCGATGATTATGACGGGCATGCGCCACTTCCGCCACTAACGGATGTTGAAACGACTCTCCAGCGTCGTTCTCGGCTCGGCAAAATCCTCAACGTAGCCAAGAGGCTACGCCTCCGGTTTTACCTTCGCCTGCGGCCTTGCTGGAAAGCCGTTTGAACATCCTCTGAAGATACACTTCAAACTGAAGGCTGTCCCGTGAAAATTCTCGTCGTGGGCAGTGGGGGACGCGAGCATGCCATGGTGTGGAAGCTTGCGCAAAGTCCCCGCAAGCTGGCGTTGTATTGTGCGCCGGGTAACGCTGGGATCGAGTCGCTCGCAACCTGTGTCCCGATCAAAGCCGACGATATTACCGCACTCAAGACATTCGTCATGTCGGAGAAGATCGATCTGACAGTCGTGGGACCGGAAGCCCCGCTGGCGTTGGGTATTGTCGACGAGTTTCGCCAATCGAAGCTCAAAATATTTGGACCAACGAAAGGAGCTGCACGCATCGAAGCCAGCAAAGTCTTTTCCAAAGAGATCATGAGCCGCGCAAATATTCTCACGGCGAAGGCGCAAAGTTTCGACCGAGTGGCTCCAGCCTTGGCCTATCTCGATCAGCATGAGGTTCCCGTGGTTGTGAAGGCTGATGGGCTGGCGCAGGGAAAGGGTGTGGTGGTCGCGGCGACCCGTGAGGAAGCGAAACAGGCCGTTCGCGATTCGATGGAGCAGGCGGTGTTCGGTCAAGCGGGTCAGCGCGTATTGATCGAACAGTTTCTTGACGGCGAGGAACTGACGGTCATGGCCTTCACAGACGGCCTGACGGTGGTGCCGATGCTGCCTGCGCAAGATCATAAACGAGTTGGGGATGGCGATACGGGACCCAACACCGGGGGCATGGGCGCCTATTGTCCTGCTCCGATCGGCTCCACTGCGCTATGCACGCAGGTGACCAGGCAGATTCTCTATCCTGCGGTCGAAGCCTTGTCTCGAATGGGCTGCCCGTTTCAGGGCGTCCTGTATGCCGGACTCATGATTGTGAACGGGATGCCGTATGTGTTGGAGTTCAATGCGAGGATGGGGGATCCTGAAACGCAGGTCGTGCTCCCGTTGCTCAAGACCGATTTGCTGGAGGTCATGGAGGCAGTGGTTGAACATCGGCTCGATCAACTCACTGTGGACTGGCATGATGAGACCGCAGTCTGCGTCGTCATGACGTCGGAAGGCTATCCCGGAGCCTATCAGACCGGCCGCGCAATTCACGGATTGCCGACCACGACTGAAGGGACGACCATGGTATTTCATGCGGGCACGACACGAACTGGCACCGAGGTAGTGACGGCCGGGGGCCGGGTGTTGGGAATTACGGGACGGGGAAAGACTTTGGAAGTCGCACAAGCGGAAGCGTATCGTGTGACTCAGTCGATTGTATTTGAAGGCGCGCACTATCGGACAGATATTGCGCATCGTGCATTCTCACACCACGCGTAGCACAGAATGGGATGGATGATTCCTGCTATGGCATCGATCGAGCGCTATATGGCGCCCACCGTTCCGGCGCTTGCTGATCTGGTGCGTCGTGTGCTCGGAGAGAACGGATTGATCGCCCTGCCGACAGAAAGTTTCTACGGGCTTGCCGTGGCTCCGTTCGACAAGCAGGCGCTCGCCAGATTATGGCAGGTCAAAGGCCGATCGGAGGGAAAACCGTTTCTCGTACTGATCGGAGACGGGTCTCAGTTAGGGCCGTTCGTTCAAAGCATTCCGCCTGCGGCCACCGTACTCATGAATGCGTTCTGGCCCGGACCTCTTACCATCGTCTTTCCTGCGGCGGTTGGACTTTCCGATGCGGTAACTGCGGGGACTGGCTCTGTCGGCATACGTCTCAGCGCATGGAAACCGCTGCGTGATCTCTTGCGTCGAGTCGGGCCCGTGACTGGCACCAGTGCAAACCGTGAAGGCATGCCGCCACCGACAACGGCCGAAGAGGTCCAGCACAGCCTCGGCAACGAGCTGGATCTCATCGTCGATGCTGGACCGACTCCAGGCGGGAGGCCGTCCACCGTTATCGACGTACGAGGTCCAATCCGAATCATTCGCGATGGAGCGATCGAACAAGACGCCATCGTGGCACAGTTGGCCGCTCATAGCCTGTATCTTGAATCCGGTAGCTAGGCTGAAGGATTTTAGGGGTTGGGTTTCGAAACCGAGAAGGTGTTGAATGGCTTGGTTCGTGCCTTACGAGATAATGTATAGCCTTCAGTATTCAGCCTAAACACCTGGTAGTTAAGTCAATTGTATCGTTCACACTGAAAGGAGAATACCGATGACTCGAACAGTGATGGTGCGTAACCTTGTCGCGGTGGCGGCCATAACGCTTGTCTCGGTGGGGCTGTCCGGGTGCGATTACTGGCCCCCGGCACTTCAAACACAAATTGAACAGCTCCAGTCCGAACTCCAGAGCGCAACATCGGAAAAGGCTCAGTTACAGAATCAACTGGCTTCCATTGCGAAGGTGAAAGACGATTTGCAGGCGCAAGTGAACGATCTATCCAAAGCGAATCACGATAAGTCGATCATAATTGCCAGTTTGCAAAATGGCCTGACGGCAGCACAGGGACGGTTGGCCAAATCAGCGAAAGTTGCAACACCGAAGACCAGCGCGGTCAAGCCGCCCACAAAGGCCACGCAGAAGGCCCCAGCCAAGAAGAAAGCACCGGTTAAGAAGACAACAGGCACGCGCTAGCGCGCCTCGACTGTTTACTTGGCGCTGGAAGATGACGCCGCGGGCGTCGTTGTGCTTGGAGTCGTGCTCGGCGGAGTGCTTGCCGGGACGGAGGGAGCAGCTGGAGTAGCAGGAGCTGTGGACGTCGTCTGATCGGTCGTACTTGGCGCCGTCTCTTTCTTTTCCTCAGTCTTAGCTATTGGTTGTTCACTGCCGGGGGAAGGCTTCATTTTCTCGGAGTAGTCCGTCACATACCACCCACTGCCTTTGAACATGATGGCGGGCGATGAAATAAGGCGCTGTACGCGTTTCCCGCATCGCGGACAGGCGGTGAGGGGATCGTCCTTCATACTTTGTTTCACTTCAAACTTATCTGTGCAGCTTTCACACTGGTACTCATAGATAGGCACGATTCATCTCCTCCTGCGAGCCCGGTCTGTCTGGTTCATCTGGTTTGTTTTGTTCATCTAGTTTGGTCTTGTTTAACCAAACAAACGAGACAAACCAAACAACGGTCTTTTTCTGCTAAGTAAGTTGCTTGAATGCTGCATCCAGGCGATCCATGCCACGGACGATCGTCTCCATGCTGGTCGCATACGACAGTCGAATATGCTGGGTGCTTCCAAACGGCTCACCGGGCACCACGGCGACCTTGAATTCCTGCAACAAGTAGTTTGCAAGATCGGTCGGAGTGAGGATCGTTCCGCTTGGGCTCCGCTTTCCGAATAGTCCACTCACATTAGGGAACGCATAAAAGGCTCCGGTGGGCATTCGACAGCGAATGCCGGGCATCACATTCAGGCGCTCGACCATGACGCGCCGCCGCCGATCGAACTCTGTCACCATCTTTTCTGTGAACGTACTCCCTTCACGCAACGCCACAACGGCAGCCTTTTGGGAAATGGAACAGGGATTTGACGTACTCTGGCTTTGAATATTCGCCATGGCCGTCAACAGATCTTTGGGGCCGGCCGCATAGCCGATCCTCCAACCGGTCATCGCATAGGCTTTGGAGACGCCGTTGATCACAACGGTACGGGCCGCAACCTCCGGTCCTAATGAGGCAATGCTCGTGTGGGTCGCCCCGTCGTAGAGAATTTTTTCATAAATCTCATCTGAAATCAGAAGGAGATCCCGTCGAAGAGCCAGCTCAGCAAGGCGTTCGAGGGTTCGCCGGTCGTAGGTCGCTCCCGTTGGATTGCCGGGGCTATTGAGGATAATCGCCTTGGTATGTGTGGTGACGAGCTGCTCCAATTCGTGGGCATCAATGGCATACCCGTCCGCTTCACGGGTAGACAAAAACACCGGCGTCGCGTCATTGAGCAGGGTTTGGTCGGCATACGAGACCCAAAAGGGAACGGGAATGATGACTTCATCGCCCGCTTCAAGGAGCGCTTCGGCAAGGTTGTAGAGCGAATGTTTGGCGCCGCATGAGACCAGCACTTGGGATTTTTCGTACCGGAGCCCTTGCTCTCTTTGAAGTTTATCGATAATCGCTTGGCGCAATTCATCGATGCCGGAGGAGGGCGTGTACTTTGTAAACCCCGCGCGAATGGCAGCTTCTGCGGCGGCTTTGATCGGTTCGGGGGTATCGAAGTCCGGTTCTCCCGATGAGAAGTCGGCGACGTCGATTCCGCGCGCTGCCATCGCTTTTGCGGTTGCGGCCATAGCCAAGGTGGGGGAGGGAGCAATTCGCCCCGCTCGTGCAGCAAGCTTCATGTTTTTAAACTCCTGATCCGTTCCTGCAATTTGCGCGCAACCTCGGGATGTAGAAACTCTGTGAGCCCTCCGCCGTGGGTGGCCACGTCTTTAATGATGGTTGAGGACAAATAGGAATATTCTTCGCTGGGCATCAGGAACACGGTCTCAACCTGTTTGGCGATTTTTCGATTGATGAGGGCCATTTGAAATTCATGCTCGAAATCCGAGATCGCACGCAAGCCGCGAATAATCGCATGAGCGCCATATCGTTGGACATAGTCCACGAGCAGCCCGTCGAAGTGGGTCACCTCGACCTGTTCCATCCCCTTCATCACAATACGGATCATCTCCAGCCGCTCGGTCAGGGTAAAGAGTGGATGTTTGGATGGATTGGGAGCGACGGCAACAACTACTTTATCGAACACGCGCAGGCTTCGGGTAATGATGTCGGTGTGTCCGTGGGTAATGGGATCGAAGGTTCCTGGATAGATGCCGATTTTCATGATGCGGTCGATTTTGAAGTTGACGCACCGTACAGATAGAGTGCCGTATCGCCATACAGGTATCGCCGCACAAGCGTGGCATGGTCAATCGAAGCAGGCAATTCATTGCGTGAGTCTTGTTCGATAACCACGGCGGCATGCTCCGACAACAGCCCAGGCCTCCAGGCATGGATCAGGATGTTTAACTCATCGAGAGCGGCATAGGGCGGATCTGCAAAGAGTACGTCGTAGGGGCCGCCCCACCAATCTTTCCGATCAAGAAAGGCGGCTGCCTGTCCCACGCAAACCTGCGCTCGATCAAGCAGCTGACAGGTTCGTAGATTTTTCTGTAACAGTTGCAATGCCTTGGGGTCTGACTCGACAAAGGTGACAGTTGCGGCTCCACGGCTCAGTGCTTCAATCCCGACGGCTCCCGTGCCTGCATACAAATCAAGAAAGCGAGATCCCGATACCTGACTCCCCAGAATCGAAAAAAGTGCCTCTCGAACCTTATCTGATGTGGGACGCAGGGCAGTCCCTTGCGGCCCACTCAAGCGTCGACCTCGGTGGGATCCGGAAATGACACGCATAGATTACGGTGAGAGACATTTCTGGAGCGCCTGACTCTAACACAGCGTTTTTGAAGGGGTCAAGATAAGTGCACCTGAAGCGACGTGTGAAATTCTGATGTGGAGTCAGCGTGGGATCGGGGAAGATTGGAAGGAGAGCAATGGAAGTATTTTGACGACCTTGGAGTCTGTAGCTATAATGCCGTCCGGCGATCTGGTGGCGTAAGACGTGAGCGGCGTGGCATCAGTGCAAGAATGTCGGCCATCCGTGGCGATCAAGAGGGTCGACCAGTATAGAGACAACTCTCAATTGTTCTAGGGGGTCGCCACTGTTTGGGGCTTGCGAGCGGCCAAGCTCTTCCGACGATTATTTGAAATGGTACGATCGATGATCGCGCCGCAGTTGATGCATTTCCAGGCGTAGAAAATTAAGAAGAAGTCGGAGAACCGCTCAAGCATCATGAGACCTTTGCACTTCGGACATTCCATCGAATCCTCCCACGGTTACGGTGTACTGCTGCAGGCGGTTCAAAGCAATTACTGAACCAATATGTCGCCATACGTAATTTCAACAGTTTAGGCGGTACGTATTTGTTAGGAATCGGCAAACAAGGGGACTATCGCTAGTACAAAAACGTTCAGAGTGTCATTTTTTTGTGCGGGGAAGATGGATGGTCAGCAAGAAAGGAGGTCAAGGCATCGCGCAATGGCCTGAAACAGAACGGCCGCGCGAACGACTGCTGATTCAGGGACCACAGGCGCTCACCAATGCCCAACTCCTGGCCATTCTCCTTCGAGTTGGCCGTCATGGATCTTCAGCTGTGCAAGTCGGTATGGATATCCTGGATCGACTCGGGGATGTGGCCGGACTTGCACAATGTGGAATCGAAGAACTCTGCGCGGTTCCAGGTGTGGGAGAAGCCAAAGCAGCCCAACTGAAGGCGGCACTTGAATTGGGAAAACGTGCCCTCGCTGGCCTTCTGACCAAGGGAACCAAAATCGCATCCAGCCGTGATCTCTTCACCCATTACCATCCGACCTTGCGTGACCTGCGTCATGAAATCTTCAAAGTCATTTTGCTCGATGCCAAGCATGCCATCATGCGTGACGCGACAGTATCGAAAGGCAGCTTGACACTCAGCATTGTCCATCCACGCGAAGTCTTCACACTCGCGGTAAAAGAATCCGCGGCCGCCGTAATCTTTCTGCACAACCATCCCAGTGGCGATCCTACGCCGAGCCAGGAAGATCGTGTCCTGACGGCGCGATTGGTATCGGCAGGGGAGGTACTGGGCATTCGGGTCCTTGACCATCTCGTCATCGGCGATGGACGCTATGTCAGCTTTGCCGATCAAGGTTGGCTGACAAACCATGGTGCCGACGCATGAACGAAGGGGGAGTCGCAGCAATGTAACAAGTCTGGTTTATCTGGTTTGTTTTGTTTATTTGGTTGATTTGGTTCATCTGGTTAGTTTCTTTCAACCAAACAAACGAGACAAACCAAATATCAGCATCCTGACAAAAGGAGGGCCCCATGAGCGAGAAAGTCAGGGAGTCACTCAGAAATGTGGTCTTGATCTCCAGTGCCGGTGCCGGGAAGACTTCGCTGGCAGAGGCCATGCTCTTTGCTGCCGGCGCTATTCCCCACCTTGGATCGATCGCACAAGGCACGACTGTCTCGGACTTCGAGCCGGAAGAGTTGCATCGGCGCAGTTCCGTCAGTACCAGTCTCCTCCGTTGTCCCTGGAATCACACCACCATCAATCTCGTCGATCCCCCCGGCGCGCTGAGCCTGCTCGGGGAGACGGTTATGGCATTGCGAGCCGTGGATGCTGTGATCTTGGTCCTAGGCGCCTCGTCGGGGATCCGGAGCGAACTTGTCAGAATCTGGGCTCGCGTTACAGCGCTCAACTTGCCCTGTCTGCTATTCCTCAATGAATTGGATAAAGACGGCGTCTCCCTCGACGAGGCTGTCGCGATGTGCCAACGCGATCTTGGGATCATGCCATTGCCGATGTCCTTGCCCTATGGCAGAGGCGCCCAGCTTACGGGAGTGCTGGACCTCGCTCAACAACGCGTGATCACTTCGCGCACGGAGAGCCCCACGATTCAGCAGCTGCCGATACCGGAACATGAGCGGACGCTGGTCACTGATGCGCGGAAGCGCATTCAGGAGGGAGTGGCTGAGCGTGATGATCGATTATTGGAACAATATCTCGCCGTGGGTGAGCTGACGCAGGAGGATCTGATTGATGGACTTCGCCTTGGCGTCCAGGCCGGCATGATCGTCCCACTCTACAGCGGTTCCGCTATCAATAACATCGGGATCGTTCCGCTCCTCAATGCGATCGTCGATTTTCTGCCGTCGCCGATGGACCGGGCGGTGAGAGCCCCGCTGGATGGCCTGCGTCCAGATACGGGAGAGGCGGTGAGCCGCCGCGCCGTTCATGAGGACCCCTTTTCAGGGATTGTCTTCAAGACGCTGATTGACCCGTTTGTTGGGCGACTGTCTTATCTACGGGTCTTGTCGGGGATCCTTCACGCAGACTCGACGGTCTTCAACAGTTCTCGGGGCAGCAAAGAGAAAAGCGGACATCTCTATACGCTGTTAGGGAAGAAACACACGTCCGTGCCTTCAGCCAGCGCAGGGGATATTGTAGCAATTGGAAAACTCAAAGATACGCAAACTGGCGACACGCTCTGTGACGAACAGGCTCCCATCTGCTTTCCGAAGACGGCACTGCCGCGACCTGTGCTGTCCTTTGCAATCGAGCCGAAATCCAACGCCGATATCGAAAAAATCAGTCTCGGCCTGCATAAATTGATCGAAGAAGATCCGACGCTCGAATTTTCGCGGCATGCCGACACGAAGGAAATCGTGTTAAGCGGGATGGGCCAGTTTCATATCGATCTTGCACTCGAAAAATTGCACCGAAAATACGGTGCGGACGTGGTACTGCATATGCCGAAGATTCCGTACCGCGAAACCATTCGCACCACGGCACAGGCACAGGGGAAACATAAAAAGCAAACTGGTGGGCACGGCCAGTACGGTGATTGCTGGCTGGAGCTTTCGCCTCTGCCGCGCGGAGAGGGATTCAAGTTTGAGAACAAGGTGGTCGGAGGGGCTGTTCCACGCAACTTTATTCCGGCAGTGGAGAAAGGGGTGGTCGAAGCCATGCACCACGGGAGCTTGGCAGGGTTTCCTGTCGTCGATTGCCGGGTTGCCGTCTACGATGGGTCGTACCATACGGTCGATTCATCTGAAATGGCGTTTAAGATTGCCGCATCGATGGGGTT
>JACQEY010000003.1 GCA_016200355.1 Nitrospirota bacterium | reverse complement strand
CACACCCTTGCGGGCGCTAGACCCTGAATCTAGTGCGTCTGCCAGTTTCGCCACTTCGGCACATCGAGGTGAAAACGGATTATCCTGAATTCGTGAGGTTCCCGTCAAGCAAGCGGTTTAGATCATCGAAGCTCCGACTCACGTGAAGCCCAGAGTCCGGCCGATGCGATGTCGCGCCGATCGCCGCTGATCACGATTCGCTCGTGGGCGAGCCCGGCGGCGCCGAGCAATGAGGCGGCCGCGATCCAGGGCGCCTCATCGGCGATCAAGACATCGAACCGAACGCGACTGAACAGGGGATCGTTCAGAGCTCGCGATGCCGTCGTGACCACGAGCCGCCGATTCTGAATGAAGGCCTGGCGGTTCGTGTCTTCTTCCGCCGCGAGTAATTCCCGGATCTTTTTCGTCCCACCCAGCCGGACGATCTCCTCCTTGAGTTCGTCAAACTCTGGACGCATGTCTTTGGGTACTGCGGCCTCCGGCACCAGTTCATCGACGCGCACCTTGGCGACATCGAGTTCCCCTTTCAATTCGGCGCACTGACTCTCATACAGCTCGAGATATTGATGCAGTGACTCGACATTTTTCCCGACAACCTGCAGGCTGAGCCGCTTGAGGAGTGGAAGGTTCTCATACTCGGCCAGCGTGGCATTCACGTCTGTGATCTTGGCCTGTAGGTCACTGTGCTGCGTCAGTAATCGCCATTCCAACAGGCGCACTTCATCGAGATCCTTTTGCTTCTGCCTCTTATATGCCAGCACGGGCGTCAGTTCGCGGAATCGATCGTACTTGCGCCGGAGCGCGGCCTTATCTGCGTGAGACTTGGCATAGAATTGGTGCATCTGCGCTTCGAACCCCAGTTCCTGAATCCCAATGCCCTCGATCTGTTGGGCCAATGCCATTTCATAGCGGCTCACCCACGTTTTATACGTCAGCCCTACGGCTTTCATTGCTCGCGCGATGGTTCCGACGAGTGCGTCCGCATCCTGGTGGTTGGGACAGACCACCAGGATGCGCTTATTTGCGCGAATCAGTTCGATCGCCAGCACAGCTAATCGCTGTCGTCGCACCGAAAACTCGTCCGCCCAAATGGTCGTGAGGATTGACGCCCCGGCGTCTGACCAGGAACGTTCTCCTGTTCCCGTCGGCGCTTCGAGGAGGGGAGCCAAGCGGTCTGCCGGACCGAGTCGATAGGCGTCGGGCTGCGCAAGCATGTCACGCAATCGCTTGGCCGATGTGGCCAGAAGCCCGGCCCGATCGGGAACCACAGTTGCGTCGGCATAGGACTGTCCGATGGCATCGAATGTCTGCACGAGGGCCACGTTGCCTTGCCCCCCAAGCACGATGCCCTCGGTTGGCTCCATGTCGTCTGAGAGGATGATTGAGAGAGGGGTGTCATGTTCGATGGACGAGCCTTGCGGGAGCGTCATCTCATACAGATGTAGCGTGCCGATCGTGTGCACAAGCCGGCCTGCCACTTGAGTAATTGGCTGGTCGAGTGCTGTACCACTCACCCGTGTTTGTTCGGCTTCAAGGCGGAGCGCCCATGTTTCAAGAAGGTCTCGCGCAGTCATAAGATTCTTGGGTGATAATCCTTGTATAGCGCGACATCATACGGTCGGCCTATTACGCCTGTCCAGCTTGGCAGTTGAGTACATTCTCGTTCACGATTGTCCCACCATCCCGACCCAGGGGATATCTTTCGCACATTGCGAATGTAATCCCAACATGAGAATGTCCGCTTTGACCAAAGTAGAAATGTCCTCTTGTGTAGACTCCTGGCCCTCACTGGGAGGGCAGCATGGTCAGAGAGGAGACGGTGCGGATGAGTGTGCAGGAGTTGAGGCGGGTGCATGT